>CAVZNE010000263.1:0-9572 GCA_963776445.1 Terriglobales bacterium | reverse complement strand
CGCCACCGTGGCGATGGTTCCCAAATAGAAGAACTGGCCCAGGCCGAGCGTGAACAGGAAGCATCCATAGAGAGCGTGCTCAAAGCTCGACGCGGCCAACGAGCCGCTCTGTGCATAGCGAGCCGCAAACAGCAGGCCGCCACCCAGAGTGAGCGCCACGGCCAGCCGGTTGCGGAAGACTATGTGGAGAAAGGCGAAGGCGGCGGCGCTGGCTGCGATCAGGGCGATCCTGCCGGGAAACAGGCTGGCATAGCGCTCAAAGAAGAAGGCGCGGTAAATAAGTCCCTGAGGATAGGCCGAAAGCACCGGATAGGCCACCATGACCACCGACCAGAAGGCCGGACGCTGACGCACAAAACTCCATTCCAGCCGCGGCGCAAAACGCCGCACCGCCAGCCATAGCACCAGCGCAACCAGCGCAAAGAGGACCAGAATCGAATCGATGCAAGCGGGCAATCGGCCCAGGTTCCATAGCCGGGCGCGGTCAAAATGCGGATCGAGCAGCAACTGCCACACGGCATAGGCCGCCACCACCCACAGCAGCGGCAGCGCCGGAATCCGCACCGGCGCAAAGCGAAAGACCAGCGGCAAGGCCACGAACAGCAGCAGAAACTCGGCAATCAGCGCTGTGTGGCTCATGGCGGGAGGGCCTCGCATCCAGCATACTGCGACAGCTTGGCGAGGCCGCGCGCTGCTTGCCGGTTCCCCGCGGCCCGGCGAATTCAGATAATCTGGAACCCATGACACGTTGGCTGAAAAGGATCGCGTTGGTGCTGATAGCGGCTTTTGTCGTCGCCTACGGGGGCGACTGGGCGGTGTTCAAACTGCGCGGCTCGCCCAGTTCCAAGGTAAACGTGAACCGCTACGTGACCATTCCGCAGAAGGGCAACAAGCAGGAGTTCGACTATCTCGGCTCCGTGGACGTGCCCTGCTCGGTGTCGCTGTTTCCGCAGGCGGGCCAGGCCCCCTGCTGGCAACTGCGGCGGAACGCCAACCAGGGAATGACGCCGTAGGGGTTTGTGCGTGAGTAGGTACTTCAACAGAGTGGCATTGCGTCAGGGCACGACCGGGGTACCCTCTGGGTCGCGTGCCGCAAAATCCGCAAAAGAGAGATGGGCCTTAGCCCCTGTTGAGATGCTCTTTTCGCCATTTCATTTACGCCGCGGCTAAAGCCGGGTTTCCTTTGGGCACTCAGGCGGCACGACTGAAGTCGTGCCCTGACACTTCTCGCCTTCCTTCAGACCTTTCTGCGACTTGGGGCTTGCCTAAAACCCGAGCCCTGGCACGATCGAGCGATGCAGTTATTTGTGTATAAAGCCGTAGCCGTTTCCCTGTTCTCTGATCTCTGACACCTAAAAAAAGGGCCGCTCCCTCGACGCAGAGGAGCGGCCCATATGCTGCAAGTTAGGCAGAGTTTGAACCACAGGAAAGGGAAAGGGAAATGGAAAAGTTAAAGAGCGATCAAAGGCCGGGGAAGGCGGACACTGGCGCGGTCGAGAAACAGGCGCATGCGCAGGGCCTCGGCGCGCTCCACGGCCACCAGGCGCATGTGGCGTCGGATATGGTCGCCGTTGACCAGCAGCGCTGCCTGCGCCTCGTCGCGTTCGGCGTCGTGCTCCAGCCGGGCAATGCGTTCTTCAAGGGTGTGGCGAAAATGCGGGCTAATCTCGAAGTTTTCAAGGGGGGAGGAATCGGGAATCATGGCAGCCTCCTGGGAATGAAACGTGAGCGGCGGCAAAGAATTTTGTGCGACGGACTCAAGTTTTTTATCCATGTGCCGATACTAGCGGGGAGTCATTAAGAGCGCCAGATTACGGCGGAAGGGATACTGGTAACGTCTGTCGGAAAACGAGACAGTCAGGGCTTTCTCCATTACTTATGCGCTGTTTGTTATTACCTATGCAATGAGTTTTTTCAAGCCGCCGATGTTAGGGGCCTCCGAACAAGTACCACATTCAATAAATCCGTCCTTCAGGGGCTAAAGCCCCTCATTTTCGCGCCTTTAGCGGCACGGCTAAAGCCGTGCCCTTTCAAAGCATCGGCACTCTGCGCAACTGAAGCCGCGCCCTTTCAAAACAGGACTTATTCAGATCTTCATTCCGGCAGAGGCGCGAAGTAGCCCTTGCGGGCTTGCACCTTGAGGCCGTCGCCGCGGCACTCCACAGAGAGCTTGCGATAAGTGCCGTCCAACTTGGTGTTGCTGGGCGTATAACTGGCCACATACTGGGTGCGCAGTTCTTCTTCGATCTGGTCGAAGGCGGCCTCCAGCTTTTTGCCGTTGTTGCCCACGTTGATGACCCGCCCGCCGGTCTCGTCGGCCATCTTCTTCATGGGCGAATAGCCGTAGTAGCCCATGCCCTGCGACAGGTAGCTTTGCACATCGGCAATCAGGATCACGTACACCATGGCGTTTGATTTTTGCGCCGCGGCAATGGCCTCGTTGAGTTTGTGGCGGCTGCCCTGGTCCTCGCCGTCGGTGAGCAGAATCAGCGCCTTGCGGCCGGTCTCGCTGGTCAGCTTCTCATTCGAGGCCAGGTAGACGGCATCGTAGAGCACGGTTCCGCGGGGTCCGCCGGGAGTGGGAACCGGCCCTGCGCCAAAGCTGACTCCGGCGTTGATCTGCGCCGAGTTCAGGGCGCGCGTCAGCAGACGGGTGCTGTTGGTCAGGTCTTGCAGCAGGTCCACATTCACATCCACCGACAGGACAAAGGCCTCGTCCTTGGACTTGACCACGCGTTGCAAAAATTGGCTGCCTACGTCCTGCTCCAGCGTCAGCACCCGCGTCTGGCTGCCGGAGGTGTCCAGCAGGATGCCCAGGGTCAGGGGCTGTTTGGTTTCAGCCACAAAGTCCTTGAGCTTCTGCGGCTCCTTGTCTTCCGAGACGGTGCAGTCGTCCTTGGACAAGTGGGGAACCAGGCTGCCGTCCTTGCCCTTGACGGTGAAAAACACGTTGACCAGGTTGACGTTGAGTTTGAAGGTGGCGACCGATTCCTCGTCGGGCGAGGGGCCGGGCGCGGTGCTGACCGGGGGCGCATCGGGCGAAGGCGCAAGTTGGGCCCACGCCGCCGTGGACAAAGCCGGCAGGCCAAGCAGGAAAGCGGCAACTCCCCATCGGGCACGCATCTGGATACGCATCATGGTCATTTGGACGATTTTGGAACCTCGAAGAAAGCATACGCGAACCATTTGAGGGCTGGCAGGCAACCTGCGCGGGTTTGGCGCGTCTGATAGTCTGTCGAGTGGAGCCCTGTGGGCGGATTTTCGTCAGTTTTCAGTGGTCATGTGGTCAGTATTGAGTGGTCCGTGGTCTGCGGACCATCGAGAATGACCGTTGGGAACTGAGGTATCATCGGCAATCGGGAATCGTTTTGACCGATCGGAAGAAAACTGACCACTGACCCCTGGAGAAACCCTGTGAAGCTTGGTTTGACAGCAATCGCGCTGGCGGCACTTTTGAGTTCGAGCCCGAATTTGACTCCGGCTCTGGCGCAGCAGCAACAATCCCCGGTTCCCGATGCTCCCACGCCTCAGGCGCGCCCGCTGCTCAATGACGCGCAAGGCCCGATCACGCCCGGTCTGGGCGCAGGAAACGAACCGGCCGCGTCCAGTTCCTCTTCCACCGCTCCGGCCCAGCAACAGGTTCCCAGCAGCCAGGAGCCGAGCACCCAGGGCAAGGACACGTTCCAGTCCACGCCTCCGGAGATGCCCATGGCCGGAGAGGGCGTCGCCTCCACCACGCGCTTTGTGGTCAACGTGAACTTCGTCGAAGTTCCGGTGACGGTGAAGGACAACAAGGGCAAGCTGGTGGCCGGGCTTACCTTCCGCGACTTCAAGGTCTTCGAGAACGAGCAGCGCGAGCCGCTGCGCCTGTTCACCGTGGATCCGTTCCCGCTTTCGATCGCTTTTGTCATCGACCAGAGCCTGACTTCCGACGTGATGGCCAAGGTGAACAACTCCCTGGGCGCAATCCAGGGCGCGCTCACACCGTATGACGAAGTGGCGGTATTCAGCTACAACAACGGCGCACAGGAGCGGACCGGCTTTACCGGCGCGCAGAGCAGCCGTTTGCCCGCCGTGCTGGCCCTGACCAAGGAGACCGGCAGCGAGATGATGGTGCCGGTGAACAGCGGCCCGCTGGCAGGCTGCAATGTGCACGTGAACGGCAACTGCGCCGACCCCAACCTGCAGCCCGGGCGCTCGGCCGGCGGCGGCACGTTCATGACCATCCCCAAAGAGATTCACACCCTCAACGACGCGGTTCTGGCCGCGGCCAAGGAACTCTCCACCCGCCCCAAGGGCCGCCGCCGCATTATTTACGTCATCTCCGACGGCAAGGAAGCCGGCAGCAAGGCCACCTACAAGGAAGTGCTGCGCTACCTTGAAACCAACAAGATCGCCGTCTACGGCACGGCCGTGGGCGACTCGGCACGCTGGGGCGAGGGCTACATCAGCCGCATCCACCTGCCCTTCACCATGTACGAGAACATCCTGGCCAAGTACACCCTGGCCACCGGCGGCACGCTCGATTCGGAAGGCAGCCTGAACGGCATTGAAAAGAGCTATGCCAAGATCGCCGAGGAGGCCCGGACCCAGTACACGCTGGGCTACCTGAGCCATCAGCCGGTGATCGACGGCAAGCGCCGCAAGATCGAAGTGCGCGTGGATCGGCCCGGAGTGGAAGTGATCGCCAAGACCGGCTATTACCCCTCCGCACAGGACCTCCACTAAACCGTGAATGCTTCAGGAAGCGCGGCCGGCCTGGGATTGCTCTCGGCCGCCTCCTGGGGCGGTGCGGATTTTGTAGGCGGCATGGGCTCGCGCCGCGCTCCCGCCTTGCTGGTCGTCGTCTCCGGCGATTTCGTTTCCCTGCTTTTCCTCCTGACAATTTGCTTCGCGATGCGGCTGGCTCTGCCTGGCCCACAGGCCCTGCTGTGCGCCGGGCTGGCTGGAGCCGTGGGCGCCGTGGCGCTGACGGTTTTTTATCGCGCGCTTGCCATGGGCGCCATGGGTTTGACCGCGGCCCTCACCGGCCTACTGACCGCGCTGATTCCGGTTCTCTTCTCCATCTCAAAGGACGGCTTGCCCGGCATGCCGACCGTGCTTGGACTGGCAACCGGCTGCGCCGCCATCTGGCTCATCACGCGCACTCCCTCTGCCGGGGGCGCGGGAACGCCGCCCAGGGCGCTGCTGATGGGTGCTGCGGCCGGACTGGGATTCGGCGCGCAGTTGATCCTTTTCAAGATGGCCAGCGGAGGCGGCATCCTGTGGGCCATGACCACGTCCCGCGCGGCGGCAGTAGCCGCTCTGCTGGTGGTTCTGGCAGCCATGCCGCCCAAAGGTCCGTGGCGCGGCTTCTGGCTGACCGGCATCGCGGCCGCCACGCTGGATACGCTGGGCACCCTGCTCTATATGCGAACCGCGCTGCTGGGGCGGCTGGACGTGGCCGCGGTGATCTGCTCGCTGTATCCCGCCGGCACCATCCTGCTGGCCGCGCTGGTGCTGCGCGAGTGGCCCACGAAGCGGCAGATGGCCGGCATGGCGCTGGCCCTGGGCGCGGTCGTGCTGCTGAGCGTATAAAAGCAATTCCTGCAAGACAGAAAAAGCCCGTGCTGATGCACGGGCTTTTTTAGGTTTTATCCGCGACTCGCACGGTTCCGGCAAAAGCGCCAGACAGGGTGCGAACCCGGCCCAGGGCGCCTGCGAATGCTTTATTTAGGCTCGACCGGCGCGACTGGCGGCGGGGGCGGCGGCGCAGCGGCAGCCACGTTCTGCTGTACCGGTGGAGGAGGCGGCGTCGTCGAGTCGATGCCCTTGATGCCCTCCTTGAAGCCCTTCAGTCCCTCACCCAATCCCTTGCCCAACTCCGGCAGCCGCTTGGCGCCAAACAGCAGGAATGCAACTACGCCCAGCACAATCAAATGCCAAGGCTGAAGTAGATCGCCCATTTTTATCCTCCGCGGCCGCGCTGAACCGGCCCGCATCCTTCGTGCATTATTGTCGCACAGAGCACGAGGAACGCGCACTACCGCGGCTTGGCGCACAGGTTGGAGCAGGCCCTAGTTCACCTGCGCGGGGTTGCCCAGCCGCTCGGTCACCATGGAATAAAAGGCGCGCAGGTCTTCCTCTTCGCCCGTGGTCAGCCGCCGGTAGACCTTGATGAGGGGAAACAGGCGCGAACCGCGCACATCGACGGCCGGAACCGAAACCGCGCCGCCGGGATAGGGCGTCAGCTCCCAACTGCCGGCATAGCGCCGCCGCACCACTTCGCCCAGGTAGCTGCCCCACAGCCGGGTTTCGAAATCCAGGTCGAGCTCCGGGCTCTCGCCCACCAGGACCAGAATGTCGTCCAGAGCGTCGATGGATTCGGAGGTAAAGTCCAGTTTTTGTTGGAACTCGCGCCGGGCAAAGTCCGCCGCGGCCTGTGCGTAGTTCTCCATCATGGTTCCCAGGTCAGGGAAACTTGCCGACTCCAGCCGGATGCGCAAATCGTTGGTCACACCTCAGGATAAACGCCCGGACGCCCGGACCGAAGCAGGAAAATGGCGTCGCGGCTGAGTCTATGGCAGACTGAGAGGTATCCAATAGAAAGAAGCAAGTTGGAGACCCCCATGAAGATCGTGAAGATTCTTGCCCTTGCCGCCGGACTGGCGCTGGCTGCCGGTACGGCCCGCTCGGCCAGCCGCGACATCTATCCCGATCCAGGGCAGGCGAAGGCCCGGATTGCGGCCGCGCTCAAAACCGCTGCCGCCACCCACAAGCGCATTCTGCTGGTTTTTGGCGGCAACTGGTGCGGCGACTGCCAGGTGCTGGACATCTACCTGCACGACCCCAAGAACCGGCCGCTGCTGGAGGCCAACTTTGTGCTGGTCCACGTGAATGTCGGGCACATGGACGCCAACCTGGATATCGCTGAGCAGTATGGGGTTCCGGTGGAGAAGGGCGTGCCCGCGCTGGCCGTCCTGACCGAGCGGGGCAACCTGCTCTACAGCCAGAAAAATGGCCAGTTCGAAGCCATGCGCAGCATGCAGTCCGCGTCGGTGACCGAGTTCCTGGGGCAATGGAAGCCGGTGAAGGGCCCTTGCTCCGTGGTCAAGGTGAACTGCTAGAGGCTTGCCTGGAACCCGGTTGAGCGATGAGGCCTGATTGGCTTTGCCTGAAAACCAGGCCTTTTGGGGTAAGGCCTGGAATTCGTCGGATTATCGGATCTCAGCCGTTTTAGATGCAGGAGCTAAACGTTCTGACGGTTTGGCGAGGACACGCTCGGAGCGCATGTTATTAGATCATTCTCGCAGCGAGCGATCAGGGAATATCGTTCTAGTCCTCAAGGCATTTTTTTGTAGGGCGAGGAAAACCGTTCAGGGTACAAGCCCAGCCCTTCGGCGAAAAGCTCAGCCTTCGGGCAACGGTGAGGGACGCCAATGTACATGTAGTAATCCCAACCAATATGAACAAATCCGCCTTGGCTTTCCAACCGGCACCAAAGCTCTTCCCGCAGCATTTGTCGAATCACATCGCCGATTCGCTCTAGTGAGAGAACTGAACCCTCACCAAACTCGAGAGTGAGCATCTTGTGGTTCTCTATTCCCTCGACGGTCAGAGAGCTAAGTCCACCCTCCCGAAGAAAGGCAATAGCAGAGTTGATATAGGCCTGTTCCACTCTTAGGTATTCGCCTTCGGTCAGAACTACGCCCCCGAATGCACTCCCGATTTGTTTGAACAGAATCCACTCGTCAGCGGTATAGGCCCCGAGGGCATCGCGCAAGGCGGGATCGTATTTCGTGACTCGGTATTCGATCATGATTCGCTTTAGTTTACTCAATTTCTTACACGCATCGGCATCCAAGCAAGCCAGTTCATATCTTTCTATGATTGCAATCGAATGACCGCCAACCCGGCAGTTCCAGATTCATCAACATTTCTCCCCATCCATCTGGCTACTTTTTAGCCATAGCCGCCCTGACATCAGGAATGCCGCAAAAAACGAAGGGGCTGGAAGGTATGGGTTTCAACCCATACCTTCCAGCCCCCGATAACTTTTGCGGGCGGACTAGCCCTGCGGCGTCAGGTGTTTGGTGTGCTGGTAGGTATACGTGATGCGGTGGGCGACGGTGATGGTGGAAAGCACAGCCAGAATCCACAGCACCGGAGCCATTGCGCCCCAGTGGTTGAACAGAGCGCCGATGATGATGAGCACGATGCGCTCGGGCCGCTCCATGAAGCCCACCTTGCACTGGCCGATGAGGGCCTCGGCGCGGGCGCGCGTGTAGCTGACCATCAGCGAGGTGACCATGACGAAGGCCACCAGAACCGTATACCGGAACCGGTTGATGCGGCCGTAGTAGACCAGCAATCCGAAGAACAGAACCACGTCGGAGTAACGGTCGATGACCGAATCGAAGAACGAGCCGAAGACCGTGACCTGGTTGGTGCGGCGCGCCACGCGGCCGTCCACCATGTCGAACAGTCCTGCGCCGAAGATGACCATGCCGGCATAGAAGAACATGCGGCCGGCGTTGGTGGCGTCGGCGTGCCCAAACAGGAACGCGGCCACGATGTTGATGACCAGGCCGATGAAGGTGAGCACGTTGGGAGAGATGCGGGTAAGCGCCAGACCGTGCACGATGTGGTTGAGAAGCCAGCCGCAGGCGCGGCCGAAGGCGCTGGTCCAGGTCATTTGTGTCGTCCTTGCTACTGTTTGCCGTTGTTGGCTGCGGCTTGATCGCTCGCGTCAGCCTCGGCGGCTTCATCGTGAATCGTGGTGAGCTTGAGAACTTCAAGCTCGCGCTTGCCGTTGGGGGTGACGATGGTGGCCACGTCGCCCACGCGCTTGCCCACCAGGCCACGTCCGATGGGCGAAGTGGTGGAGATGAGCCCCTTGGTCACGTCCGACTCTTCGCTGGTGACCAGCCGATAGACGATTTCCTCGTCCTTGGTGGAGTCGAAAACCACGATGGTGGAGCCGAAACCGGCCTTGTCCCTGGGAATGTTGGTCAGATTGACCAGGGAGAGCTCGGCCATGCGCCGCTTGAGCTGGCCCAGGCGCGCGTCCACGAACGTTTGGCGCTGCTTGGCGCTGTGATATTCGGCGTTCTCCGACAGATCGCCCAGCGCCACGGCCTTCTTGATCTCCGCGGGAAGCTCGTGGTTGAGCTCGTGCTCAAGAATCTCAATCTCTGCAAGAAGCTGCTTCTTAATGTGCTCGGGCATCCATAATCCAGTGCGGGGAGAAGCGTTGCTCCAGCCGCGTAAGGTGAAAGAACTTGACTTCTGATTATAGAACAGGGGTCAGAGAGCAGAGATCAGAGATCAGCCCATGGCTTTTGTGCAGAAGCCCAAACTCGGCCGCCAATTCGCGATTCCTCTCAACCCAGTTCTTACTCTTCCTCGATGTCTGACGCCTGATCTCTGATCTCTGATCTCTGATCTCTGCCGTCTGATCCCTGTTCTCTGATCTCTGTTCTCTGCTCCATAAACGACTGCAGAATCAGCGTGGCGGCCACCTGGTCAACGACGCGGCGGTGGTCCTGGCGGGCGTGGCCGGCCTCGTAGAGAATCTGGTGGGCCTCATGCGA
>CAVZNE010000262.1:0-4827 GCA_963776445.1 Terriglobales bacterium | reverse complement strand
ATCTGGTACGCCTGGAGCCGATTACGTATTGCTCGGCGGCAAAGCTGAGCAGCAGGGCCAGGAAGTCGGAAACGTTGTGGCCGGCCTCGGACAAGAGCGCCAGAGAGTGGGCGCGCAGTCCGGCGACGAAGGTCAAACCCACATACGCGAGGGTGGCCACCAGGGAAAAGCGAAGGACCGCTTTGGTTCTATCCGCGCCGGGCGACGAGGACGCCGCGTGAACATGCATAGAGGAAGTGTAAACGGGGGCGGGGACGGGACGCGAACCGGGGCGGCATTACGGGAGCCGCTGCAATGCACTAAACTGGCCCTTCATCCGGAGGACACCATGGAACGCCGCCAATTTCTTGCCGCCTCGCTTGCTGCTTCAGCCCTTGCCGCCACGCGCAACGCCGCGGCGCAAACTCCCGGCGGCTCTGCCTCTGCATCCCGCACCCGCGAGTACTACCAGTTGCGCCGCTACAGCCTGCAAAGCGGGCCGCAGTTGAAGCTGACCGAGAGCTACTTCGGCGACGCGCTCATCCCCGCGCTGAACCGCATGGGCATGAACCCCATCGGCGCATTCAAGATCGACATCGGGCCGCAAACGCCGGCCTATTATCTGCTGATTCCCGGCTCCTCGCTGGAAGCCCATGCGGAGCTGGAACTGCGCCTTGCCCAGGATGCTGCCTTCATGAAAGTTGCCGAGCCTTTCTGGAACGCGACCGCCAACGCACCCGCCTTCAAGCGGGTGGAAAGCTCTTTGCTGGCGGCTTTTGAAGGCTGGCCGAAGCTGACCCCGCCGGCCTCCTCCGCAACCAAGGCCAAGCGCATCTTTCAACTGCGCATCTACGAGAGCCCCAGCTGCCAGGACCACGTGCGCAAGGTGGAGATGTTCCACTCCGGCGAGTTCGAGCTGTTCAAAAATGCCGGCTTCCATCCTGTGTTCTTTGGCGATGCGCTGATTGGGCCGATTCTGCCCAACCTGCATTACATGCTGGCCTTCAGCAGCATGGCCGAGCTGGAAGCGCAATGGGACGTGTTCCGCAACGATCCGGCCTGGAAGAAGCTCTCCGGCAACCCGCGCTACAGCTTCGAACCCATTGTGGACAACATCACCAACCTGGTTCTGAGCCCGCTGGCCTGTTCGCAAATCTAGACGCAGAGGCTCTTGGATGACCCCTGATCTCTGCCCCCTGATCTCTGCTTCCCGGCACTATAATCGCCCCATGTCGTTTCTTGGCGATCCCCGGCGACGCTCCGTCGTCCTGCTTGCCTGCGGGGTGCTGCTGTTTATTGCCCTGCTGATTGCGCTGCAGGCATTCAACACTTCCAACGTCGGCTTCCTCAATCCGCAAACCTACGGGGAGACGCTGGTCTTTACCGGCATTATCGTGCTGGTGTTCCTGCTGCTGATGTTGCTGTCGATGCTGCTGTTCAGGAACATCCTCAAGCTCTATGCCGACCAGAGCAGCAGCGCCCTGGGGGCGCGGCTGCGCACCCGCATGGTGTTGGGCGCGGCGCTGATTGCGCTGATTCCGGCGATTTTCATGTTCCTGTTCAGCTTCGGGCTGATGAACCGCTCCATTGACCGCTGGTTCTCGCCCAACACCTCGGAGTTGCGCGAGGACTCAACCCGCGTGGTGCTGGAGCTGGCGCAATACGTGACCAGCAATGCGCGCGGGGAGGCGGAGTCCATTGTGGCTTCCGGCGCACCGGACCGCGACATGCATGCGCTTCAGGATGTGCTGAGCTCCCATCGCATCACGCTGGACGGCGGGTTCGTCCTGGTTTACGGCAAGGACTTGCGGGTGCTGACCAGTTTTCAGGCGCCTCCGGAGTCGATTCAAGCCACCCTGGTGCCCTGGCTGGACGAGGGTGAGCGGGGAACCGCCATTCCGCTCAAAGCGCCGCTTTCGGCAAGCCTGCTGACCGCGGCACAACGCGGCGATGAGCCGGTGATCAAGCTGGGGAACCAGGAGTATGCGCTGGGCATAGCGGCCGCAACCTCAGGCAAAGTGGTGGTGACGGCGCTGCCCATGCCGCGAGGGCTGAGCCAGACCACCAACCGCATCCGCTCCGGCGCTTCAGCCTATTGGCAGCTCTTCCGTTCCCGCAACCGCATCCGCACCATCTTCTTCCTTCTGCTCTTACTGATTACCGTGTTCGTCTTCTTTGCCAGCGTGTGGCTGGCGCTGTTTTTGTCCAAGCAGATTACGCGCCCGGTGGAAGCGCTGGCCGACGCCATGGATGAGATTGCCGACGGCAAGTACGACTACCGCGTGGCGCTGATTGCCAACACCGAGATGGGCGACCTGGTGCGCAGCTTCAACCACATGGCGGCCGATCTGGACGCCAGCCGGCAATTGGCGGAAACCTCGTCTGCGCAGTTGACCGCGGCCAACCAGGCCATCGAGGAGCGCCGCCGCGAACTGGAGACCATCATCGAGACCATTCCCAGCGGCGTGGTCACGCTGGACGGCGCGGGCATCGTGCTGCAATCCAATCGCGCCTTTGCCGCGCTGATGGGCTGCCGCGAAGATTACGGCCTGGGCGGAGAAAAGATCGAAACGCTGTTTCCCGCCGATTGCGCCGAAGATTTGGCCGGCATCATCCGCCGCAGTCATCGCATGGGCGCGGCCTCCACTGAGGTTGAATTCCATGCCAAGGGCCGCACCATGCACCTGGCTGTGACCAGCGCGCGGCTCGATTTGGCCCACGGCCAGCACGGCAGCGTGATGGTCATGGAAGACACCACCGAGCTTTTGCGCGCGCAGCGGCAGTTGGCGTGGAAGGAAGTGGCGCAGCGCGTGGCGCACGAGATCAAGAATCCGCTGACGCCCATCTCGCTTTCCGCCGAGCGCATCGCCCGGCATCTGGACCGCCCCATGCCGGACTCCTCCGCAGTCATCCGCAAGTGTAGCGAGGTGATTCTGGGTTGCGTAGGCACCCTGCGCACGCTGGTGGATCAGTTCTCCGCTCTGGCCCAGTTCCCGGCCTCGCAGCCGCGCGTTTGCGACATGAACCAGGTGGCTGAAGCGGCCCTGGCCCTGTTTGCCGGCCGGCTTGAAGGCATTACGGTGCAACTCGACCTGACGCCGGATTTGCCCAGCGTGCTGGCCGATCCCGAAGCTATCCGCCGCGCGCTGGCCAACCTCATCGACAATGCCGCCGAGGCCATGCAGGGCAGCCTGCTGCGGGTGCTCGGCGTGCGCAGCCGCCTCAGTGAGGATGGCGCGGCGATCGAGGTCGAGGTTTCCGATACCGGCCACGGCCTCACCGATGAAATTCGCGAGCGGCTGTTTCTGCCTTTCTACTCCACCAAGCAGCGCGGCACCGGGCTGGGGCTTTCCATCGCGGCCAAAATCGTCCAGGAGCATGGCGGCTCCATCCGCGCCGAGGCCAACAGCCCCAAGGGCGCGCGCTTTCTGCTGCGCCTGCCGTTGATGGAGCCGGGGACGCAGACTGCGCAGGAACTCCAACCCGCCACGAAAGCAAAGGAACTAAGCGCATGAATCACATTCTGGTGGTAGACGACGAGGTGGAGATTCGCAATTCGCTGGAAGAGATTCTGCGCGAGGAGGGGTACGGCGTGGCCACCGCTGCCACCGCCGGCGAGGCCATGGTGCTATCGCAGGACTCGCCCTACGACGTGGTCCTGCTGGACATTTGGCTGCCCGACCGCGACGGGCTCGACGTGCTGGCCGATATGCACCAACTGTCCGTGGAGATGCGGCCGGAGGTCATCATCATCAGCGGCCACGGCACCATTGAGACCGCCGTCAAGGCCACCAAACTGGGAGCATACGACTTTCTGGAGAAGCCGCTTTCGCTCGATCGCACCCTCATCGTGATCAAGAATGCGGTGGAGGCGCGGCGGCTGCGCACGGAAAACCTCGAGTTCAAGCGCCAGTTCAACGTGGGCTCGGTGCTCACCGGTGAAAGCGTGCCGGTGAAGGCGCTGCGCCAGCAGATCCGGCTGATGGCGCCCACCAACGGACGGGTGCTCATCTACGGCGAGTCGGGCACCGGCAAGGAACTGATCGCCCGCGCCATCCATGCCGAAAGCCTGCGCCGCGACCGCGTTTTTGTCGAGCTGAACTGCGCCGCCATTCCCGAGGCGCACATTGAGGCGGAACTGTTCGGCTACCGCCATGGCGCACAGCCCGGCGGCCCCGTGGAGCAGCGCGGCACCCTGGAGCGCGCCGACGGAGGAACCCTTTTCCTGGACGAAGTGGGCGACATGAGCCTGAAAACCCAGGCCAAGGTGCTCAGCGCTCTCGACGAGCAGCTTTTTACACCGGTCGGCGGCACGCAGCCCCTGCGCGTGGATGCGCGCCTGATCGCCTCGACCAACAAGGATCTCGAAGAGGAGATCGCCAAGGGCAACTTCCGCGAAGACCTGTTCTACCGGCTCAATGTGGTTCCGTTTTTTGTGCCGCCGCTGCGCGAGCGCAAGCAGGACATTCCGCTGCTGGTGCGCGAGTTCCTGGCCCAGTTTGGCCGCCAGTACGGCCGCCCGCGCATGGAGATCACCGAGGACGCGCTGGAAGTGTTGGCCGAGTATCGCTGGCCGGGCAACGTGCGCGAGCTGAAGAATGTGATTGAGCGCATGTTGATCCTCAATCCGCGCACCCTGCGCATCGAGCGCAAGCACCTGCCGCCGTTGACGCACAAGGCCGGAACCCGCTCGACGGAAGAATTCTCCACGCTGCAACAGGCGCGCGACGCCTACGAGCGCGAGTACATTCTGAAAAAGATTGAGGAAGCCCGCAACAACATCAGCCGCGCCGCCGAGTTGCTGGGCCTGGAACGCAGCCATCTCTATCGCAAGATGAAGGCGCTGGG
>CAVZNE010000261.1:0-5385 GCA_963776445.1 Terriglobales bacterium | reverse complement strand
GGCATAAACCGTGCCCGCCAAATAGGTCGCTGTCTGAATAGTCGGATCGCCGATGCGGATAATGCCACTCTCACCATGAAAGCCTTGATTGCCAATGTCAATGTTGTTATTGCCGGTGATGAAGTGCCCGGCGTTATAACCCAGAGCGATATTCATGCTGCCGCTCACGTTGTCAGACAGTGCGTTATATCCGTCGGCCGTGTTAGCGTTACCATCGAGGTTACCGATCAACGCATCGTAGCCATTGGCGGTGTTGTCGGAGCCGCTCGTGTTTGCCAACCAGCACCACAGCCATTGGCGGTGTTTTCGGCGCCGCTTGTATTGTCAAATAGGGCCGCACACCCATTGGCTGTGTTCTGCTCGGCTCAGTTGCGTATTGCTAAAATCACTGGCCAAAAACATGCCGCTGATGACCGATCCCGCCGTGATCTACGGACTGGAGTTGCAAGGCCAGTGGCGGGGCGCGATCTACCAGAGCGACCTGGCCCGCAATACGCCCTACAATACCTATCTGCACACCGGCCTGCCGCCGGGGCCGGTGGCCAATCCGGGCATCCGCTCCCTGCGCGCGGCCCTGGAGCCGGCGCACACCGACTACCTGTATTTTGTGGCCGCCGGAGCCAATGCCCAGGGGCGGTCGTTGTTTTCCAGCACCTTGGACGAGCACAACAAGAACGTGGCCGGATACCGTCATGCCATGAAAAAGGCAGGTGGCCGATGAACGCTTCTGTTCGCCGCGCCGCCGCCGGAGCCCTGGCGCTCCCGTTGCTGCTGCTCTCCGGCTGCATGTTTACCACCCGCAAGCTGCCGGTGCCCAGAACACCCGCAATGGTGCAGACGGTAACGCCGGAGGACTTGGTGGCTCAGCTGAACCGGCACTGGGCCGAGTTGGAAAGCCTGAACGCCACCGTCGATATCCAGGCCAGCGCCTTGAAGCCCAAAGATGGCATCGCCAAGGACTACACCAGCTTCCGGGGCATCATCCTGATGCGCAAGCCGGAGATGCTGCGGGTGTATGGCCGCGTTCCGGTCATCGGCACGCGCATGTTCGACATGGTCAGCGACGGCAAGAACTTCACCCTGTACATTCCCTCCAGGAACAAAGCCGTCAAGGGATCCAACGCGCTGAAGAAAAAGTCGCTTAGCCAGGTGGAAAACCTGCGGCCGGGGTTCTTTTTCGACGCCATGGTGGTGCGCGGCATGGAGCCGGACGAGTTCTACGCGGTAGCCGCGGACACCGACACCACCGAAGACGCCGCGAAGAAGCACCTGTTGTTGACACCGGAATACATCCTGAACGTGATGCGCCGCAAGCCCGGCAGCCAGCAGTTGTCTCTGGTGCGCGTCGTCCATTTCCATCGCGACGACATGATGCCCTATCAGCAGGATTTGTACGATAGCGAAGGCGCCCTGGAGACCCAGGTCTTCTACGCGCAGTACGCCGATTACGGCTCCGTTCGCTACCCTTCCACCATCACCATCAAACGCCCGCAAGAGGATTATATGGTGGTGCTGACCGTGGAGAAGGTGATCAAAGACATGGCTCTGACCGACGACCAGTTCCAGGTGAAAATTCCCGAAGGAACCACGACGCAGATGCTGGAGTAGCGGCGGCGTTCAGGCTATCAGGTGGAGCGCTTCCGCTCCACCATTCACGGCATCCGGAACCAGATGACGGTCAAAGCTAGCCAGCTTTCCACTGTGAGCAACGGCCAAGGCCAACAAGTACGTGTCGGTCACCTGCCCGGAATCCAGCAGGCGCGCGCTGTCGATGCGTTGGCGGTCCAATAGGGTGATGCCGTCCGGCCAGAATTCATGGCCGGGGAGTGCGCACAGACCCGCAAACAGCTCCGCAACCGCAGCCGGTGTCCCCGGCGAATTGGGGTACCGCGCCGACCCCACGATGCGCAGAACGCCGTTCTCGGTCAGCGGGCAGGTGGCCCAGGCGTGTTTACCGCTTGCGGCGAACCACTCATGCGCCCGGTCGTGCTGCACATGCGCCGGATCGATCAGGGCGATCAGAACATTCACATCCAGCAGATAGCGGGTCACGGCAGCTCTTCCTGCAGTTGATGGACCAGTTCCGAGGTCACCCGCTGGGAGTTGGGATGCACCGGAAGCAGCGGCACGCCGTTGCGCGTGGCGCTTCCGGAGGGGACAGGTCGCAGCGCACGCCGGGAAAGAATGGAGATTACCTCACCAACGCTCTTCCCCTCGGTTGCGGCCATTTCCCTGGCGGCAGCAAGCACGTCGTCGTCGATGGCAAGAGTGGTGCGCATGGTCCCCTCCAGTAAAATCATCACGCATCAAACATCATACATCAAACCCAACAAAGCCAGCGAAAAAACGCTGGCGAAGACCCGCAACACAAGGTTGCCGATCTTCGCCAGTTTGTCCTGCTCGCATTTCTCCCAAATCAGCAGCAATCGTTCCGCTATTTCGCGGTTGGCCGCCACCGCAGAATCGGCTTCCGCGCTGCCTGCACTTCGTCCAGCCTGGCGACGCGCGTGGAATAGGGCGCGCCCTTGACCAGTTCCGGCGTCTCGTCCACTTCCTTGGCGATGGCGCGCAGAGCGTCAATCAGCAGGTCCAGCTCTTCCTTGGGCTCGCTCTCGGTAGGCTCGATCATCATGGCCCCGTGCACGATCATCGGGAAGCTGACCGTGTAGGGGTGGAAGCCGTAATCGATGAGGCGCTTGGCGATGTCGCCGGTTTTGACGCCCTTGGCCGCCTGCCGCTTGTCCGAGAAAACCACCTCGTGCATGGAGGCCGTCTGGTAGGGCAGCTCGTACACGTCTTCCAGATTCTTGCGGATGTAGTTGGCATTAAGCACAGCGTCTTCGGTGGTCTGGCGCAGGCCGTCCGGCCCGTTGGCCAGAATGTAGGCCAGCGCGCGGATAAACATGCCCACGTTGCCGTAGAAAGCGCGCACCCGGCCCACCGATTGCGGCCGGTCGTAGTTCCAGTGCTTCGTGCCGTTCTCGTCCTGAGAAAGAACTGGAGTGGGCAGGAACGGCTCAAGAAACGCCTTGCAAGCGACTGGGCCGGAGCCGGGTCCGCCGCCGCCGTGCGGAGTGGAGAAGGTCTTGTGCAGGTTCAGGTGCAGCACGTCCACGCCGAAGTCGCCGGGACGCGTTTTGCCCACCAGTGCGTTCATGTTGGCGCCGTCCATGTAGAGCAGCGCGCCCTTGGCGTGCAGAATCTTGGCTATCTCGGCAATCTGGCTCTCAAAAACCCCGATGGTCGAAGGGTTGGTGAGCATCAGGGCCGCGGTATCCTCGTCCACCTGGCGGGCCAGGGCTTCGAGATCGATGCCGCCCTCGGCGTTCGACTTCAGCGTCTCCACCGTGTAGCCGCAGATGGCCGCCGAAGCCGGGTTGGTGCCGTGGGCGGAGTCGGGAATCAGCACCTTCTTGCGCGGATTGCCCTGCGACTCGTGCCAGCCGCGGATGAGCAGGATTCCGGTAAACTCGCCGTGCGCGCCGGCCGCTGGTTGCAGGGTAATGGCGTCCATGCCGGTGATCTCGATCAGGCAGCGCTGCAACAGGTCGATCACTTCGAGAGACCCTTGCGCCAGCGAGTCGGGCCGGTAAGGATGCGCCTCGGCCAGGCCTTCAGTGCGGGCCACCAGTTCGTTCACGCGCGGGTTGTACTTCATGGTGCAGGAGCCGAGCGGATACATGCCCAGATCGATGGCATAGTTCCACGTGGAAAGCCGCGTGAAGTGGCGAATGATCTCGATCTCGCTCAGTTCGGGCAGCTCCGCGCTCTGCGTGCGATGCGCCGCGCCGAGCAGCGCCGCCGCGTCCACGGCGGGCACATCCAGCGCGGACAGCATGTAAGCGCTCTTGCCGGGCGAGGAAATCTCAAACAGCAGCGCCTCGTTCTGCGTGGGGTGGGGGCGGACTTTTTTGATTGCGGGGACGTTTGCGTTGGTCGTCATTATGCCTCCACCGGCGCGGCGGCCACAACCTTGGCGGCGCTGTCGATCTGTTCCCTGGTCACTATCTCTGTCGCGCACCACAGCGTTGCGTTGCCTAGTTCCGGGTACCACCGGCTCAGGGCGATGCCGCCGACAATCTTCTCGTCCATCAGGCGCTGGCTCAACTCCGGCGGAGCTTCCTCGGTCTGCAACACGAACTCGTGGAAGTGGGGCGCGCCGGTAAACAATAGCTTTGCTCCGGGCTGGCTCGAAAGCGCCTTGGCTGCGTAATCCGCCTTGGCCAGGTTGTGCTCGGCCAGTTCGCGAATACCCTCTTTGCCGTAAACCGTCAGAAAGATAGTGGCCATCAGCGCGACCAGCGCCTGATTGGTGCAGATGTTGGAGGTAGCCTTCTCGCGCCGGATGTGCTGCTCGCGGGTAGAAAGCGTCAGCACAAAGCCGCGGTTGCCGTTGCTGTCGACGGTCTGACCGACCAGGCGGCCGGGCATCTGCCGCACGTACTCCTCTTTGCACGCCAGCACGCCGCAGAAGGGCCCGCCGTAGCTGAGCGCCACGCCGAACGACTGCGCTTCCATGCTGACAATATCCGCCTCGACGGGAGGCCGCACCACGCCCAGCGAAACCGCCTCGGCAATCGAAACAATGAGCAGCGCGCCTTTTGCATGGGCGATGGCCGCAATGGCGGGAATGTCTTCAATCACGCCGAAGAAGTTGGGGCTCTGCACCAAGACTGCTGCAGTTTCATCCGTAATAGCCGCGTCCAGCGCCGCCAGGTCCACGCGGCCGGTCTCGCGGTCGTAGCCGGCCACGGTGATGGGCAGTCCCTGATGCTTGGAGTAGGTGGCCATCACTTCGCGGTACTCGGGATGGACAGTGGCGGCCACCACAGCCTTATCGCGGCGGGTGATGCGCATGGCCATGCGGACGGCCTCGGCAGCGCCGGTTGACCCGTCGTACATGCTGGCGTTGGCCACATCCATGCCGGTCAGCTCGGCAATCATGGTCTGGAACTCGAAGATGGCTTGCAGGGTGCCCTGCGAAATCTCCGCCTGGTAGGGCGTGTAGCTGGTCAGGAACTCGCCGCGCTGGATCAGCGAGTCAATAATGACCGGCCGGTAGTGGCGATACGCGCCCGCGCCCAGAAAGCTGGCGTAGTTGGTGGCGTTTTTGGCCCCGGCGGCCTTGAAGTAGTCGATGATTTCGCTTTCGGCATGGGCGCGGGGCACGGCCAGATCGCGGTCGAGACGATACTCGGCGGGAATCATGGCAAAAAGTTCGTCAATGGCAGTGACGCCGATTTCGGCGAGCATCTGCTGGCGTTCTGCGGGCGATTTGGGTAGGTAGCGCATGGGGACGGTCCTTTGGGGCGTATGGAGCGAGAAAAAGGGAACAGGGAGTAGGGAGCAATACGTAACTGAACGAAAGCAGACGTAACATAAACA
>CAVZNE010000260.1:0-3993 GCA_963776445.1 Terriglobales bacterium | reverse complement strand
CTGGATGGTGGACTGGTCGCCCGCCGTAATGCTCACGTCGCCGCGGGGATTCTGAATCTCGATGGTAGCGTTGGCGGGAATCTGCGAATTCAGCACTACCTGGTCGTTGTCGTGCTCGGGCAGGCCAAAGGCGTTGAAGAAGTTGTCGCCCTGGTCGCCCCATTGAGCGCGCAGCGGACCCCAGAAGTTGTTCCATCCGGCCGCGCCAACGCCCAGGATGGCCAGCAGAATGAGGATGCCGACAAAGCTGCCGCCGCGGCGCACCGGGGTTTCGCGGCGCAGGTCCAGCGCCCACTCGCCCAGCAGGGCCAGGCCGGCGCCGATGAGCAATAGGGGCCACCAGCGGCCATACCAGGTCCAGAACTCGCCTGCGTTGATGTGGCCGGTCAGCATCAGCAGGGCCACGATGCCCACGCCGATGAGGATGACTGGGCCAACAATGGAGGGAACGCGCGGACCGTATGCGCCCACGTAGCCGGCTTTCCAACTGTGTTGCTGAGCTTTCCAGGCGTCGCGCTGCGCGCGCCAGGCGGCTCTTTGCTGTTCGCGGTAGACGCGCCACTGGGTCTTGGGATCGTAGGGCGGAACGCCGCCGCCTGGAGGCATATTGGGAGGCATGTTCGGAGGTACGCTGCTCATGATTGCCCTCCTTCAGAGCCCTTGCCGTAGTCCTCGGAATGAGCGGGAACGATGGCGGAAGATTCCTGTGCCGGCGGCGCGGCGGGATTCACCGCGCCGGGATAGGGTGCACCGGGATACGGCGGCGCAACATACGGTCCCTCGGAGGCGATGGCGGCGCGCTCAGCCAGCGCCAGCAGGCCCGCGAGGATGAGGAATAGCGGCCAGCTCTTGCCCCAGCTCATGAGGTCGGCCTGATTGAGAAGCGCAAGCGCGCCGACCAGAAGCAGAAACGCGGGGCCGCGCAGGCGGCGAATCAGAATGTAACGGCTCATTTGGAACCTCCTTGCGACTCTCTGAGACGGCGAACCACCAGCCAGATACCCAGGCAGATCAAGAGCAGCGGCCAGGTGAACTCAAACATGCGGCCGTGGAAGAGATCCAGTTGGCCGATCAGAAACAACACGCCCAGGGCGATGAGGACGATGGCGCCGATGGGCTCCTTGCGCCGCCAGTAGAGCGGCGGCGGCACGGGCGGAATGCCGGGATCGACATAGCCGGGAGCCGGAGGCGCATACGGCGTCTGGTAGGGCTCCTGCGGATAGGGCGCCTGATACGGAGCCTGATACTGCCCGGCAGCGGGCTGCTGATAAGCGCCTTGCGCTGGCGGTGCGGGCTGACCGGGATAGGGCGGCTTGGCGCCCAGGTTGAGCCAATTGCCTACCTCGTTCAGGCCCAGCGGATCGGGCACAGGCAGGCCGTCGCGCCGCGCCTTGGCGGTGTGGAAGGCCTCAAACGACTGGTAGAGGACCCACGCGGCAATAAAGATGCCGAAGATTCCATAGTGATCGGCCATGCTGACCAGCACGGCGAAGATCACCACATGGATCAAGGCCTTGAAGTACTGGCCGTTGTACATGGCGCCCACGCCGGGAATCAGGCCCAGGACGGCGGCTGCCGTGGGGTTGGGTCCGTCCGGTGGAGGCACGGCAAACGGCTGTTGAAAGGCCTGCCAGGAAGCCTGGCACGCATCGCAGAAGACTTGTCCTCCTGCCATGCTGCGCACGCAGCTGGCGCAGAGAGGTTTGCCGCAGGTTTGGCAAAAGGCCGTAGCGCTAACACCACTGTGATTTACGCAGTCCATACTGTGCTCCTTTCCCGTAGTGCCGTAGCGGAGCCGCCGGAATGCGCGGGCCGTTCGTGGATCGACAGGGAAACTTCCATAAACTCGTTTGAATCGCTGGTTACCGGGTTGACCGACTGCTGCGGAGGATCGACGCGCGAGCCTCCATCTTTGCCGCCGGGATTGTGCTGTCCACCGGGAGTCTGTTTGGATTCGCCGGGCGCGGCGGGCGATGCGTCTTTCGGCTTCTCCTGGCTGTCGGAGCCTTCGCCCTGGGTAGCGCGTTTCAGCTCGCGCATCCGCGACTCAACCTCATAAACAAAACGGAGGTGATCGTAATAGCGAATGATGGGCGTCGAGGCCATGGTCAGCCGCCGTTCCATAAAGGAGCGCACCGCACTGGGGCGCAGGTCGGCGAGGTGCAGGCTGGTGAGGCGAATGCCGGTCAGGTTGAGCGTGAGCGCGATGGAAAAGAAGGCCATGGCGGCCGTCATGAGCAAGCGCGGCTCGGCAAAACGGCGAACGTGGCCCACCAAGCCGGGACGCTGCCAAGCCGGAATGCTGACGGGCATGGGCATCACCTTGCCGCTGCCAGTGGCCAAACCGTATCCGGCTAGCTGCCCCGGACCGGTTTGGGCGAGGATCTTGTCCAGCAGGCCAGCCGGCACTTCCGGCTCAGGGGAGAGAAACTCCAGCCACTCGCGGCCCCGGCGCGCTTCCTCAAAGAGTGCGGCGCAACCCGGGCAGACGGCCATGTGAGCGGCAAAGGCGGCTTCGTCTTCGGGCTTCAACAGTCCGTCCAGAGCATCGGCCAAAAGTGTTTCCCACTGCCCGCAGGCGGGGGAACTCGGAATGTGTGTGCGCTCTGCCATGATTACATTACCTCCCGTTTATTACGTTCCAGCAGGCGCGCCAGTTCCGCGCGGCCTCTGCTGATGCGGGACTTAACCGTCCCCTCGGGAATGCCCAAAACCTGAGCGATCTCCTTGTAGTCCAAATCCTGCAAATCCCTTAGAATCACAGCCTCGCGCAGCTCCACGGAGACGCGCGCCAAGGCTTCCTGCACCATTTTTGCCAGTTCGTGGCGGGCCGCCGACTCATGCGGTGAAGGATCTTTGGCGGTGAGCCGGTCAATGGGCTTCAGCTCTTCCGTGTTGTCCCATCCGTCATCGAGAGACGAGGTAGCGCGCTGGTTGCGCGTCCTGCGGAAGTTGTCCACCAGCAGATTGCGGGTCATGGTAGTGATCCACACCTGCAGGCTTCCCCGCGTGGTGTCAAAGCTGGCCAGGTTCGAGTAAACCTTCAGGAAGACATCCTGGGTGAGGTCCTCGGCGTCGGCCGGGTTGCCGGTGAAGCGATAACAAAGCCCGTACACACGGCGATGGTGGGTGCGGACCAGCTCGGCCCATGCGCCGGGATCGCCATCCATACAGCGGCGAGCGACCTGGGACCAATCGATCTCCAGCGGACTCCCCTCTGCGCCTGGCTGGCGGACTGGTTGGCGGGCGTCTGGAGCTATCATTCTGCCTCCCTGGACGTGGCCGGCGGCAGGCGTCTGTGGAACGCCAATTTCCGGCGCCTCCATGGTACGCCGCGAGGGGGTACGCCGCTCCGGCTTGGGCAACAACCCCATCCCCATCCCGCTCCAGCTTAATGTACCCACACATTGCATAGTTTGCTAATACGCGGGAGTCGAGCGGTTAGTTCCATTGGCTGCCGGGAGAAACGGGTTGCGCGCCTCCTGGTGTTCCGGGACCAGGGAAAAGCCTGGCGGCCTGAGAACGTAAAAAATCTGCGCGGCTTTGATAAAACCTCTTGAAATCTGTACCGAAGATAGGGAAAATCGCACAGCGCTCCTCGCCGGACTGCTGCAGCCGCGCGCCGGGGAGCCCGAACGGAACGGAAAGAAACTTCCCCAGAAGTACACTCTTTCCGGTTCCGCTGCAAAGGAGGTCGAATGAGCACGGTGCGGGTATTGGCCGGAACGCGCAAAGGTGCGTTCATCCTCACATCCGACGGCACGCGCCGCGACTGGCGCGTGAGCGGCCCGCACTTTGCGGGCTGGGAAATCTACCACCTGAAAGGGTCTCACGTGGACCCCAACCGGCTCTACGCCTCGCAGTGCAGCGGCTGGTTCGGCCAAGTCATCCAGCGCTCCGACGACGGCGGCGCGAGTTGGACGCCGATGGGCAACAAGTTCACCTACGACGGCGTTCCCGGCACGCACCAGTGGTACGACGGCACGCCGCATC
>CAVZNE010000259.1:0-6589 GCA_963776445.1 Terriglobales bacterium | reverse complement strand
AAAATGCTGGCCCAGTCCGCGGCTTGTGCCGGTGACCAGCGCGACCTTTCCGGATAAATCGAATAGCGAGTCTGTCATGTTTTTCTTTCGGATGTTTTTTGGCGGTTGTCCGCTCAGGGCTCAAGAACGACTTTCATCAGGCCGGGTTCGCGGTCGTACAAGCGGCGAAACCAAGCGGCTCCGGCCGCGAGCGGAGCCACCGCGGAAAGCAGCGGCTCCACGCGGATGGCGCCACGGGCCATCAGCGAGATGCACGCCGGGTACTCTCCCGAGGAGGCGCAGGAGCCTTGCAAGCGAATCTGCCGGGTCACCGCCGATTGCAGGCCGAATTCGATGGTGGGCGCGAGGTTGCCGACCAGGGTGACAGCGCCGCCCTTCCTCACGCTGTCCAGCGCGAGCTTGACGGTGCCCGCTATGCCCACGCACTCCATGGCCGCATCCGCGCCGCGGCCGGCGGTCAGCGCGAGGATCTGCGGAACCATGTCGGCGTTGCGGGAGTTGAAGGTGTGCGATGCGCCGAGGCTGCGCGCCAGTTCCAGGCGGGTGTCGTCCACATCCACCACGAAGACCCTGCCGGCGCCAGCCGCGCGCGCTGCCTGCAAGGCAAGCAGGCCAATGACGCCCGCACCCACCACCACCACCGTATCGTCGAGCGCGATGGGCGTCAGCGAGACAGCATGAACGGCAACGGAGACAGCCTCAATCAGCGCCGCGTGCCGGAAGGGCATGTTTTCCGGCAGTGGATAGGCGATGCGCGCGGGCACCGCGACAAACTCGGCAAAAGCGCCCATGCGCCGGTAGGCCGGCGTGGAAACCCCAATCACCTCGCGGGCCTCGCAGAGATTGACCTGCCCGCGCAGGCAATAGAAACACTTGCCGCAATAAACCGTCGAGTCGAAGGTGACGCGATCGCCGACACGAAAGTTGGCAACGGCGCTGCCCACGGACTCAACCAGTCCGGCGGCCTCGTGTCCCATGACCATGGGAGGAAGGCGGCGGCCGGTGCTGCCATCGTAGCCGTGCACGTCGCTGCCGCAGATGCCGCAGGCCTGAATGCGGATGAGCAACTCGTCTTCGGCGGGCCGGGGCGTGGGCAGATCCACAATCTCCAGTTGCCGGTATGCGGAAAGCTGAAGCGCTTTCATCGCTGTCTCCATCTGCGCGCGGAACGATTCACCTGCGGTACTTTGCGGGGCAGTTGCCTTCCGTCCGCGACGTTCACGCTATGGTAGCAGGGCGCATTGGAGGCGTGTCTACCGGCTCGATCTTGCCCATCAGGAAGATGTAGGCGGCGATGCCGATGACCAGATAGACAGCCGATGCGCCAAAGGCCCATGCAAAGGAGTGGCGCGCCGCCACCAGATAGCCGGTGACAATGGGCGCCGCGATGCCCGAGATCTGATTGGAGAGATTCACAATGCCGCCGACCTTGCCGGCGTTGTGGGGGCTGGCGATGAGCGAGGGAATGGACCACCCGACCGGGGCAGCAGCGGCCAGGCCGCCGATGGAGACGCTGATCCAGATGAGGGCCTGACTGGCGGTGTGCGCATGGACCGCCCCCAGAATGCCCAGGCCGCAGGTGGTTCCACCCACCAGCACAACCTGGCGCACCAGGCTTGCATTCCAGCCGCGCCGGATCAATGCGTCCACCAGCCAGCCGCCGATCAGCAGGTCGGTCGCGGTGGCAAAGAGCCAGGGAACGCTGGTGTAAAGGAAGGAATGGAGCAGGTCGATGTGGAGCGCCATCGACAGATAGCTGGGCAGCCAGGTCAGCAGGAGATAGAAGACATAGTTATAGGAGCCAAGGCCGATGGCCAGGCCCAGCACCTTGCGCCGGGTGAGAAGAAAGCCCAGGGTCGCGGCCTCCGGCGGTTCCATAGAGGTCCCCAAATCGGGGACGACTGCTTGCTGGCCTTCTGCGATGTAGGTCCGTTCGGCCTCGCTGAGCTCAAGGTCGTCGGCGGGGTCGCGATAGATGCGCCAGAAGAGCAGAAAGTAGCCCAGGCTCACAAGTCCTGTGAGGGCAAAGCTCCAGCGCCAGCCGACTTTGAGCAAGACGATGCCGATGATGGGAACGCCGATGGCGGAAGCGAATTTGGCGGCGGCGTCGAAGATGGAGGTGGCGAAGCTGCGCTCTTTTGGGGGGAACCAGTAGCCGATGGCCTTGGCATTGGCGGGAAAGGTGGGGGCTTCTCCCACGCCCAGGGCCAGACGGGCCCCAAACAAGCCGCCCAGGCCGGGGGTAACTGCTGCGCCGAAAGAGGCAAGGCTCCAGATGAAGCTGCTTATGCGGCCCACCGGCTTGACGCCATAGCGATCGAGCAGAACGCCGACCGGCAACTGGCAGAGAGCGTAGGTCCAGTTGTAGGCGGCAGAGAGATAGCCGAAGGCGATGTTGGAGATTCCGAAGGCTACGACCAGGGATTCATGGGAGACCGACAAATTGACGCGGTCGAAGTAGTTGACCAGGACGCCGAGGCCGAGCAGCCATGCGATACGCCAGCGGCGGCGTGGCAAGCTGGTCCTGCGATAGAGTCCCGAATCGGTCAACTCGTTTCCCTCTGCCGGACAAAGGATGGATAGGTTGGGTCGAGCGCCTTGCGATCCAACCCTAGGCGCAAAAACAACGGCGCGCCGAGGGTGGAGCACCCGGATTTGGTACAACGACAGGTGGAAAAAAGCTAAAGCGCGGTTTCTCCGCGTTCGTCGTTGCGGATGCGGATGGCTTCCTCGACGCGGCTGACAAAGATTTTGCCGTCGCCGATGCGGCCGGTGCGGGCGGCGGCGATGATGGCCTGCACGGCCTTTTCTTTCATCTCGTCGGTAACCACCAGTTCAATCTTGACCTTGGGGAGAAGGTCGACGGTGTATTCGCGGCCGCGATAGAACTCGGTGTGGCCCTTTTGCCGGCCATGACCGCGGGCCTCCAGAATGGTCATGCCTTCGATGCCCGCTTCGAGCAAAGCATCCTTGACTGCATCCAGTTTGGAGGGCTGGAGAACTGCTTCAATTTTGAGCATAATGTGACGCCTCGTTTGACAGCCTATCAGGCGGGGCGGCGGGTTGGGCCATTTCCGCACTGAATCTTAATTGTTGGCCCGGTTCGTTGGAGCTGAACCGGAGGGAAGCAAAAGCAGGTCCCCATCGACTTCGCTCAGGGCCGGCTTTCGACTGCGCAGGCAGCTAGACCGCTGCCTGCTTCGCTCTGAATGACAAAGATGTTTACGAGTTGAAGTCGTAGCCTTCCTCGCCGTGTTGCGAGAGGTCCAGGCCGGCGGATTCCTGTTCGCGGGAAACGCGCAGTCCGATGGTTTTGTCAACCAGGACGAGCAGCACCAGCGTGCCGACGATGGAGATGCTCCAGGAGATGCCGACGCCGGCGGCCTGGCTGAGCAACTGGCTCCAGTGGCCGTCGATTGCGCCGGTGGGAAGGGCGTGGCCCGCGGCATCCTTGCCGAAGGCGGCGTTGATGGTGCTGGTGGCAAACAGGCCGGTGAGTAGCGCGCCCAGGGTTCCGCCGGCTCCGTGCACGCCAAAGGCGTCAAGGGAGTCGTCGTAGCCGAAAAACTTCTTGACCTCAAAGACCATGAAGCAGCAGAAGACGCCGGCCAGAAGGCCGATGGCCAGGGCGGCGAAGGGCTGAACATAGCCGGAGGCCGGGGTGATGGCAACCAGGCCGGCGACCGCGCCGGAGATGGCGCCCAGAGCGGTGGGCTTGCCGTTGTGAATCCACTCGGCGATGGTCCAACCCAGGGCGGCGGCCGCGGCTGCGAAGTGCGTATTGATAAAGGCGGAGGTGGCCAGGGGGCCCGAGCCCAGCGCGCTGCCGGCGTTGAAGCCGAACCAGCCCACCCACAGCAGGCAGGCGCCGATGAAACTGAGCACCATGGAGTGAGGCTGCATGGGAACCTTGGGGTAGCCAAGGCGCTTGCCCAGGTAGAGGCAGGTGACCAGCGCGGAAACGCCGGAGGTGATGTGGACGACGGTGCCGCCGGCGAAATCCAGGCTGGGAATGTGGCCGCCGCTGGCGTTCAGCAGTCCTCCCACGCCCCAGACCATGTGGGCCATGGGACTGTAAACCAGCAGGGACCAGAGGGAGAGGAAGACGGCCATGGCGCTGAACTTCATGCGCTCGGCAAATGCGCCGGTGATCAGGGCCGGGGTGATGATGGCGAACATGAGTTGATAGACCATATAGGTCTGCTCGGGAATGGTGGGCGCGTAGTCGGTGTTGGGTGTGAGACCCACGCCGCGCAAAAACGCGTGCTCAAAGCCGCCAATAAACGCGTTGCCATGGCCGAAGGCCAGCGAGTAGCCGACAACGGCCCAGAGAATCGTAACCAGTCCCATCATGGCGAAGCTCTGCATCATGGTGCCCAGAATGTTCTTTTTGCGGACCAGGCCGCCGTAGAACAGGGCCAGGCCGGGCCCGGTCATCAGCAGCACCAGGGCGGCGGAGACCAGCATCCAGGCGTTATCGCCGGCCATTTGGGCATTTGCGGCGGCAGCCTGGTTATTGCGGACGGCCTGCTCGAGGGCGTCGAGCTGGGCCTGGGTGACCGGGGCTGCAGCGGGGGCCTGGGCGAGTGAAAAGGCCGGAAGTCCCAGGACGGTCACGAGAAGCAGCAGTTTGAATGCGCGACGACACATGATTTTCACTCCCAAGGAATACATAAAGTTCTAAGACGCGTGACCTGCGGCGGGATTCCGGCCGCCAGCCAGATGAACGGAAAGAAGACGCAACACCGGCGCAATCCCATACGGTTCCGGCCGCCGCTGGACCGAGAGCCCAACGTGAACAGCCTGGCGCGGGGACACAGGTCTGCTGAAGGTTGATATGGGTCCAACTTTTTCATATGGCGCATAAAGATGGAATAAGGATTGGGAAAATGCATCTTGTAAAGTCATGGCGGGTGGGATAAAGGCCACCTGCGGTGGGGCCAATATTGCTTTCTATGCAGGGATGGGACGCGGAGCTTTGCAGGGGGTAGATCTCTGACAGCATGATTTCGTGCCATGAGTACGTGCTTTCCCAGGTCCCAAAAGCGGGACCTGGGGCACCCTTTTTCCTGGGCTTGATTACGAAATCACGAGGGCAGCGGGGTTAAACGGCGGTTTCGCCACGCTCGTCGTTGCGGATGCGGATGGCTTCGTCGACGCGGCTGATAAAGATTTTTCCGTCGCCGATGTGGCCGGTGCGGGCGGCGCCCAGGATGGCCTGGATGGCCTTCTCGCGCAGGTCTTCGTTGATCACCATCTCGATCTTGATCTTGGGGATCAGGTCGATGGTGTATTCGCGGCCGCGATAGAACTCGGTGTGGCCCTTTTGGCGGCCGTGTCCGCGGGCTTCCAGAATGGTCATTCCCTCGATGCCCGCTTCAATCAGCGCTTGCTTGACGTCGTCCAGTTTTGCGGGCTGGATTACCACTTCGATCTTGAGCATAAACAGATTCCTCGCTTGACAGCCTAGCAGGCGGGAGCCATGCCGTGGGCCGGTTCTTTCAGGAGCGCAGATCGTAGTCTTCGTAATGGGCGAGAGAGACGGGAACTGCGTTTTCGCTGGCTTGAGCAGGAATTCAAACGGGTTGCGGAGGGCTGCGCCGATTCTCCGGCTGTATTCTCGGGTTTTGGGTTGCAGGCGCAAGATGTGCGAGGGTAGGAGAGATGGGGAGACGAAGATGAAAAAGAGCTGCCGTGAAGGGTGGATCTGGGGCTGTATGGTGCTTGGGATTCTGGTGCTGGCCGCGGCCCGTAGCCAGGCTGCCGCGCCGCAACTGCCAGTCTGCGAGAAAGTTGTGCTGCTGGGCGAGGTGAACGCCGGGCAGGAGTGGAAGGCGGCTTTTGGTCAGGGATGGGTCTTTCGTGTGCTGCCCATTGTGCCAGGCAAGGCAGGCTACAGCGGATGGGACCTGGTGGTGGACCGGGAGCAGCCAGCCGGGTTTCCGGACGCTCTGATGGTGGCCACGCCGCCTTACAACTCCATTAACCAGCGCGAGGTGGGAACCACTTTTGGGCTGCGCGCCCAGGATGTGATCGGCTGGAATCCGCGCAGCTTCCGCTTTCTGACGTCGCCGGACGCATTCAAAGAAAGCCGGAAGCAGTTTCAGGTTCTGGGCGGGACCAGGCAGGTGGCGGAAGCGCCCTTCTGCAAGTTGATGGGGCGCTCCTGCCATTGGGTGAAGTCGCCCACCAACTGCACGCTCACCGCGTCCGGCGCGGAGAACGCAAAAATTTGCTGCCGGCCATTGCTGCTGCTTTTGGGGTATGTTTTTTTTTTCATATTTTTTTCCTTTCTATGCGCCCATTGCCGCGGCGCCTTGGTGTTTTGTTGCTTTTTTGCGATGCAAAATCTTCCCGGTACAACCAATAACTCCCTTTTCAAACGATGACACGGAGTGAACTCAACCGTTTTGCGGGTATTTCGTCCACCCCGCACCCCTGCGACGGGAAATTCCCGTCGCGAGAAATTCCGCCTCTTCGCAAATCAGCCTTTGCCACTCACACCTTGAATCTGTAGCACTGGCAAAGCAAACATCAAGGCGAATTTATTCGTTGATGCCCCAATGGTGTGGCACCGGCAGTTGTTCGG
>CAVZNE010000258.1:0-16294 GCA_963776445.1 Terriglobales bacterium | reverse complement strand
GCGGCGTTGCCGGCGCGTTCGCCGATGCCGTTGATGGTGCACTCCACCTGGCGTGCGCCGGCGCTGATGGCGGCCAGCGTATTGGCCACGCCCAGCCCCAGGTCGTTGTGGCAATGCGAGGAGAGAATGATGCCCTCGGCGTCGATGGCCGGAACCCGCTTGCGGACCTCAAGGAACATCTGCCCGTACTCTTCGGGAGTGGTGTAGCCCACCGTGTCCGGCATATTAATCGTGGTCGCGCCAGCCTCGACGGCCACCTTCACCATCTCCACCAGAAAGTCGCGATCGGCGCGCGTGGCGTCTTCGGGCGAAAACTCCACATCGTCCACGAACGAGCGGGCCAGCCGCACCGACTCGGCGGTCTGGTCCAGAGCCTGCGCGCGGCTCATCTTGAGCTTGTACTCCAGGTGCAGGTCGCTGGCGGCCAGAAAAACATGGATGCGGGCGCGGTCCGCGAACTGCACGGAGCGGGCGGCCATCTCGATGTCCTCGGCCTTGGCGCGCGCCAAAGACGCGATGCGCGGCTTCCTCACGGCCTGGGTGATGGTGGCGATGGCCGCGAAGTCGCCTTCGGAAGCCATGGCGAATCCCGCTTCGATGATGTCCACGCCCAGATCTTCCAGCGCGTGGGCCATGGTCAGCTTTTCCTGCGTGGTCATGCTACAGCCGGGAGACTGTTCGCCGTCGCGCAACGTGGTGTCGAAGAAGGCTACGTGATCTGAGCTCATGTGCTTGCCTGCCAGGGGAAAAACCTATTGTGAATAATGGTAGTGTCTCGCATTCAGTGGATATAAGGCAAAGTTATTATTTTTGTGGAGTCGATTAGAATTGCTTATACTGTAGTTGTCAGTGATCAGTTTTCAGTTGTCAGTAAAGAGCTGATCGCCGCAGACCGACTGACAACTGACCACTGAGAACTGACAACTGCCATGGAACTGAGCCAACTCGAAACTTTTCTGGCGGTAGCAGAGGAGCGCGGCTTTTCCCGCGCCGCCGTGCGCCTGCATCGCACCCAGCCAGCCGTCAGCCAGGTGATTCGCAAGCTGGAGGAGTCGTTGGGCGAGACGCTGTTTGACCGCTCTGCCCGCGATGGCGCTCTTACCGCTTCCGGCGAACTGCTGCACGATTACGCATTGCGCCTGCTAGCTCTGCGCCGCGAGGCCACCAGCGCCTTGGACGAGCTGAAGAGCCTGGAACGCGGGCAGTTGCAACTGGCCGCCAACGAGTACACCTGCATGTACCTGCTGCCGGCCATCGACGCCTTCCGGCGCGAGTTTCCCCACATCAGCGTGACCGTCAACCGCATGCTGGCTTCGCACATTCCCGACGAGCTGAACCTGCGCACCTTCGAAATCGGCGTCATCTCGTACCGTCCCGATCCGGAGCAGTTCCGCACCATCGCGGTCTATAGCGACAGCCTGGCGCTGATTGTCAGCCCCAGCCATCCATTGGCCGGGGCCAAGCGTGTATCCATCAACGATCTGGGAGATCAGGATTTTATCGCGCACAACGTGGCCTCGCCGTTGCGCCGCAAAGTGATTGAGGCCTTTCAGCGCTACCGGACTCCCCTCAAAATGCCCATCGAACTGCCCACCATCGAGGCCATCAAGCGTTTTGTGGCCATGGGCTACGGAGTGGCGCTGGTGCCCCACCTGACCGTGGCCCGCGAACTGGAGACCGGGGACCTGGTGCGGGTGCCGGTCGACGAACTGGAAATGCGCCGCGTGCTGCGCCTGGTGCACCGCCGCCAGGCTGCGCTTTCCTACGTCGCCACGGCATTTCTGCGCACCGTCCGGACGCTGGCCCAGAAGCAGGGACCGCCGTTCTATTACCAGGTGGAACGGGCCGGTTGAGCGTGCTTTTTCAGCAACTTGGGACAGGGAAGAAGACGCTTTGGATCGCCCCGCGTCTATTCCACAGTTCGTTTCAGCGCAACCGCATCTGCAAAGGACCGTCCCGGCCAGTTACAATGCTGAGAGCGGTGCCCGGTTAGAATCGGAGCGCCGGAATCGACAAGCTCGTTGCCAGCCGGACGGTTGCGCAGTCGTGAGGATCAGAACCGAATGAAGAAGATCGCCATCATTGCATTTCTGTTGGCCGTTTGTGTGGCCACAGGCCGCGCTCAGGAAAGCCGTCAGGACATCAGCCTCAGCGGAACAGGGCTTATTGAGCCGTTCATCGCCTCGTCCACCGATGTTCAGGTGAGCGCGAACCGCGCCTTTGGCGCGTTGCTCAGCTACCGATTCATGCTCACTCCGTCAAGCGCCCTCGAAGCCAACTACGGCATGACCTACGAGAACAAGATTCACTTTTATACCAACCCCAACAACTACCAGGTTTTGACCCGGACCCAGGAAATTTCTGCTGCCTACGTCCGCACGTTCAACTACCGCAAGTTCAATCCCTTTCTCGAGGCGGGTCCCGCGGCATTTATCTTCATGCCCATCCGCAACTCCGGGACCACCTCTCTGGACGTGAAGCAGGAGACCGGCATTGGCGCCATCTACGGCGCAGGTATCGCCTACGAGATCAGCCCCAGCTTCGACATCCGTGCGGAATTCCGCGGCAACGTCACCAAGGTGCCCACCTTCGGCTATGCGCAGTTCAACACCAACAAGTACTACAACATCTACAATCCGGTCATCGGCGTGGCGTACCACTTCTAGAGCAAGACGCATTCCAGCTAAAAAGGGGATAGGCATCAAGCCTGTCCCCTTTTTAGCTGCCCTTTGCGCGGGATCGAATCCGTCCGGCGCGCGCTTCGCCCTACTGCGCTTCCCGGTAGCGTCCCAGTTCCTTCACCATGGCGCAGTGGGGAGCCAGCGCCTTGATGGCCATCGAGCCCTCCTCGGGCGACTGAATCTGGCAATCCACATAAAAAATGTACTCCCAGGGCTTGCCATGCACCGGCCGGGACTCGATCTTGGTCAGGTTGGTCCCCAGCGCCGAAAACTCGGCCAGCGCCGCCGCCAGCGATCCCGGACGATTCTCCAGCGAGAACGCCAGGCTCATCTTGTTTGCTTTCGGTTCGGTCACCGCATCCTTGCTGCGCCGTACCAGGAAGAAGCGGGTAAAGTTCTCCGGGTTGTCTTCGATTCCGGCTTGCAGAATCTGCGCGCCATAGTAGTGCGCCGCCGCCTCGCTGGCGATGGCCGCCGCGTGATGGTCGCGCAGCTCCACCAACTGCTTTACGCTGCCTGCGGTGTCGTAGAAGGCGAAGGACTCCATGCGCGGGTGATTGGCCAGGAAACGCCGGCACTGTGCTAGGGCCACCGGGTGAGAGAAGACGCGGTCAATCTCTCCCATGTTGGCGCCGGAAATGGCGATCAGGTTATGCCGGATGCGCAAAAGCGTCTCCCGCTCCACCTTCACATCGTGCGTCAGCAGCAGGTCAAAGTGTTCCGAGACCGAGCCGGCCAGGCTGTTTTCAATGGGAATGACCGCGGCCTCCACGGCTTCCTCGTCCAGCGCGGTAAACACGTCCGCTGAAAGCGAACATGGAACAATGGTGGCATCGGTGACCAGTTTCATGGCGGCTTCATGGCTAAATGAGCCGGGTTCTCCCTGGATGGCAATTCTCATACCGGTGTCTGTTGCTCCTGTTGGCAGATGGGGGGAAGAAAAAAGCGGCGTATTTTCTACGTGCTTTAAGGCACCATACCACAGGTCCACCGGATTCATATGCGGGGATTCGCCGGAAGACATGGAATTCAACTCCTCTGCCACAGGTCGGTTGCCACAAATACAAGAAAAATCATGGCAATCACCCCGTTCATGGTGAAAAAAGCGGCATTGAGCCGGCGCAGATCGCGAGGCGAAACCAGCGAATGCTCCCAGCCCAGCAACAGGCCCACCATCCCGATGCCCAGCCAGCCAGCCAGACCGAAATGAAACAGCCAGCCGAACCAGACCAGCAGGCCCAGCATGGCCAGATGCATGATCCGGGCCCCCGCAAAGGCCGCCGGCAGGCCAACCGCCTGGGGAAGGCTGTGCAGCCCCGCCGCGCGGTCGTGCTCAAAATCCTGACAGGCATAGAGTACATCGAATCCGCCCGCCCACAGCGTCACCGCCGCGGTCAGCACCAGGATGCGGGCGTCCAGCGTGCCGCGCACCGCAATCCAGGCTGCCGAGGGCGCCAGGCCCAGCGCCAGGCCCAGCACCAGGTGCGACCAGCGCGTGATCCGCTTCATGTAGCTGTAGCCCAAAAGCACCACCAGAACGATGGGAGACAGATACAGCGTAAGCCGGTTCAGTTCGGCGGCGGAGGCCACAAACACGAGGCCCGTCAGTACCGTGAACCCCAGCACAAACTGCCGCGAAAGCAATCCGGCGGGAATGGCGCGGCTCTTGGTGCGCGGATTGGCCGCGTCCAGGTCGGCGTCGGCCCAGCGGTTGAACGCCATGGCGCAGGAGCGCGCCGCCACCATCGCCACCAGAATCCAGGCCGCCGTGCGCCAGCCCGGCAATCCGTTTGCGGCCAGCAGCACCGCCGTGAAGGCAAAGGGAAGCGCAAAGATCGAGTGCTCCCACTTGATCATCTCCAGCGTCGTCCGCGTCTTGGTCCACAAGTTTGCCATGTTTGCTCCGTCTTCCAGTGTACTTGAGAGCTTTTGAGGTCCTGCAAAATGAGCTTCGTATCGACAGTGCCAACGGAGGGAGGCGGGGGTTTTAACCCCCGCAATCAGCCAACCCCATCAACGCGGCCTTCAGGCCCGGCGGGGCGCTTTGCCGAAATACTCGCTTTTGCCGAAAATATCCCTTCCTTGCCGCATACTGGCAGATGAGAAGAGACGTGCGCCAGGCCTATGCTGCGCACCGGGACAGCATGACCCCCCACCCCCCCTACCGTCTTTTGGTACGGTTATTCATCGCTATTACGCTCAATATGCATGTTTTAGCACACCATAATCCTGCCCTTTAGCCCAAAAAAGCGGCCAAAAAGGCCGCTTTTTGGGCTGATTTCAAGCGTTTTTAGCCAACTTCCGGCCGTAAATCGGCCTTTTTGGTGACGATCGTCAGCTTGGCCGGCGTCAGTTCCGGTCCATCCCAGCCTTCCTTCACCGCTTCGATGCGGATTTCGCCGGGCTGCTTGCTGGCCTGCACAATCACCTGCGCGAGGCCGTTGAACAGCGACCGTTTGGGCTCCTTGTCGCTCTGTTGGCAGTTGGGATCGCCGTTGCCCACGCCGATCAGCGCGCCGTCGCCGGTGACCTTGAAGCTGATCAGGTTGCCGGCAGTCGGAACCGCGCGGCCTTCCTTGTCCAGCGCCTCGACCTTGAGGATCGCAACGTCCTCGCCGTCGGCGTTGATCTCCGTGCGGTCTGCGGTCAGCCGGATGGCAACCGTCGGCCCAGTGGTTTCGTGCTTTTCGGTCAATACGACCTTCCCGCCCTTCATGCCGCGCGCCTCGATTGAGCCGGCCTCGTACTTCACCTTCCACTCGACATGCCCGAGATGCGGAACCTTCTGCGAGCCCACGCTCTTGCCGTTGACGAACAGCTCCACCTCGTCCAGGTTGGAGTACACCCACACCGGGATCAGGTCGCCCTCGCGCCCCGCGAAGTTCCAGTGCGGAAACAGGTGCAGCACCGGCTCCGTGCCCCACCACGCCTTGTAGTAATAGAACGTGTCCTTCGGGAACCCGCACATATCCACAATGCCGAACTGCGAGTTGATGGAGGGCCATCCGTAGGGCGTGGGCTCACCGCGATAGTCGAAGCCCGTCCAGGCAAAGCCGCCTGCCTCCCACTCTCGCGTGCCGTAGAACTTCCACCACTCCTCGGCCGTCTCCCCCCAGGGAACCACTCCGTCGTAGGCGTTCACGGTGTTGCGCAGCGCGTCGGTGGCATACACCCCCCGGGTAGAGATGGCGCTCGAAGTCTCCGACCCATACAGAGGCCGCTTGGGATTCTTCTTGTGGTAGTCGTCCGGCTTGCCCAACTGGTAGTTGAAACCGATGATGTCGAACGCCTCTGAAACGCCTTTATCGTTGTCGCCGTTCACGGCAGCGGAAACCACGCGCGTCGGGTCTAACTCGTGGCACCTGCGCACCATGGACGCGCCAATCTTGGCGCCCTGCTCGGCTTCCTGGTCCTGCAGAACCCACTCCTCATTGCCGATCGACCACAGGATGATGGAGGGCGAGTTGCGGTAGCGCTTGATCATCGCTTCCAGTTGCGCCATTCCTTCGGGGCTGGAACTCATCTGGCGCGTCTCGCACATCATCATCACGCCCATGCGGTCGCAGGCCTCGACCCACTCCGGGGTGGGCATGTTGTGCGAGGTGCGCACCGCGTTGCACCCCATCTCGCGCAGCACCGCCAGCCGGAACCACTGCAACCGGTCGGGCACGGCAGCCCCCACCCCGGCGTGGTCCTGGTGGTTGCAAGTGCCCTGAATCTTGATCGATTTGCCGTTGAGGAAGAAACCCTTTTCGGCGTCGAACAGCACCGTGCGCACGCCAAAGCTCACCCGTTCGGCGTCGCGCGGCTTGCCGCCCGCTTCCACGGTCACAATGGCCGAGTAAAGGTTGGGCGCATCCACCGACCACAGCGCCGGATTGGCCAGCTTGGCGGTCGCCGTATAGGTCGCGCTGCCGTCCACGGCAATCGACTGCGGCGCGGCTTCGGCCGTGGCCACCGTCTTGCCCGCGGCGTCCTGGATCTTCCAGCTCACCTTGGCGGTCTCCGCCAGCTTGCCTTCGTTCTGTACTACCGTGCTCAGCGTTAGCGTAGCGGAGCTGCCGCTGAGCGCCGAGCGCACCGTGCTCTCCCACTTGCCCAGGTGCAGCGCGTCGGTCTTGGTGAGCCACAGATGGCGATAGACGCCGGCCCCCTCGTAGAACCAGCCGTCGCCGAAGCTGGCGTCCACGCGCAATACGATGTAGTTTTTGTGGCCGTAGGTCAGGAAGTCCGTCAGGTCTAAGCGGAAGGGCGCGTAGCCGTTGTCGTTGCGGCCGATAAAGCAGCCGTTCACAAAGACCAGCACGCTGCGGAAAGCGCCGTCGAACTCGATGCTGATGCGGCGGCCCTCATCGCTGGCCGGCACTTCAAACTCGCGGCGATACCAGCCCACGCTGGTTTCGGGATAGCGGCGGCCCAGCGGCTTGAAGCCGTGGGAGTTCTGCACCTCGTCGCGCACAAAAGGCAGCTCGACCGCCCAGTCGTGGGGCAGGTTCAGAGTGCGCCACTTCGAGTCATCGAATTTGCCCTTGGAAAACTCGAATTCGCCGGTCTTGGCAAAGTCGCCCTGGCCGTTGCCAAACCCAAGGTCGCGGGCCGGATCGGAGCCGTGGCCCATCTGGAACTTCCAGCCAAAATCGAACAGCAGTTGCTCGCGCGGGGCCACCGCGGCCAGCGCTTCGGCGGAAGCCGCCCCCGGATAGCCGGTGAGCAGCGCGGCCGTGCGTCCCCAGGCCGAGCGGGCCAGCAGGGAAGAGGCAGAAAGAGCGAGTCCGGAACAAAGCAGGTCGCGACGAGAAAGGCCAGGCATGGAAATCTCCTTTGAGATGGAGTCTCGCCCCGGGCAGCGAAAGAAGTTGGAGGGGCGAGCAAGGCCGAACTATAAACCATGCGGCGCCGGAGAGTAAACGGTTTCATTTCTGGAGAGCAGGGCAATCGCATCTGAACTTTATTGAGATAGGGAGGGCAGAACAGGCTATAGAAACTAGACGTAAATAGATTTGTAACCAGGGCACGACTTCAGTCGTGCCGATAACGCCCGAAACGGTCACGGCTTTAGCCGCTGTATGGGGTGCGTCTTAGAAGATTTCACGTGCAGGGGCTAAAGCCCACTCACACTTCTGCGACTTGCGGCACGACTGAAGTCGTGCCCTGCTACAAGACTCGTCCTATCATGCCTTTTCCGCTGGCTTTGAAGCTTTCTCTACGCGTCGCGTTGGCGGCGCTGGTGGGTCGAGGGGATATTCATGTCCTCGCGGTACTTGGCGACAGTGCGGCGGGTCAGTTGGATACCTTGGGCCTTGAGCATCGCAGTCAACTGGTCATCGGTCAGCGGATGGCGCGCATCCTCCTCCGCGATCAGCTTGCGCACCTTGCGTTTCAGCACCAGCAGCGGCGTGTCGGCGCCTTCGGGGCCGTTCGAGCCTTCGGAAAAGAAGGAGCGCAGTTCCAGCACCCCTTGCGGAGTGTGCGCATACTTGTTCGCTACGGCGCGGCTGACCGTGGAGGGATGGACCCCGATCTCCTCCGCCACTTCCTTGATCATCATGGGCCGCAGGGCCTCAATGCCCTGATCCAGGAAATCCTGCTGGCGGCGCACGATCACTTCACAGGTGCGCAGGATCGTGCTCTTGCGCTGGGCGATGTTGCGCATAAGTTGCAGCGCGGAGCGGAACCGCTCCTTCACGTAGTCCTTGACCTCTTTGTCGGTGCCTTCGGCGACCAGCATGCGCCGGTAACGCTGGCTGAGGCGAAGGCTGGGCAGGTCTTCCTCATTCATTGAGACAACCCACTCAGTACCCCGCTTGACGAACACCACATCGGGTTCAATCAGCCGCGTCTGCTCGCGGTTGTAAAGCCGTCCAGGCCGGGGATCCAGGGTGCGGATGAACTCGATTCCTGCATGCGCCTCGGTTTGAGTAATCTGGGCGGTTTTGGCCAGATCCTTTACGTCGCGCTTCTGCAACAGAGCCAGGTGGCGGTCCACAATCAGCGCCGCCACTTCCATGCTGCGCCGCCGCTCCTCCAGTTGAGCCTCGGCTTCGGCGCGGAAGCCGCGATGGGTATCCTCCGCCGTATCGGCTGTCTGCCGGGTATACAACAGGTTGAACTCGATCTGCTGGGCTTTGATCTGGAGCAAAAGGCACTCGCGCAAGTTGCGCGCTCCCACACCGGCGGGGTCAAGATGCTGCACCAGGTCAATGGCCCGGCGCAACTGCTCTGTGTTCTTTTCCGGGTCCTCGCTGTCGCGGCCTTCCGCCGGCAGGTTCTCAGGAAACTCGCGGAAAGCCGTCGCCAGCTCTTCGTCGCTGGCGGTCAGGTATCCATCCTCGTCGAGGTTGCCGATCACGTACTCCGCAGCCTCGAATAATCTTGGCTCAAGGGTCAGAGCTCCCAGTTGCCACGCCAGGTGATCGGACAGAGTCGTAGGCTGGGAGAGAAAGTTCTCGAACGAGGGTTTCTCGCTCTCTTCAAACTCCGGCTGTGTGCGGTAACCGGGGTCCAGATAGTCCTGGAAGTACGTTCCGAAATCGACCTCGTTGAACGAGTCCTTGGGTGGGGCCGCTGCGTCCTCCACACCACGCTCCAGCCGCTCTTCCTTGCCCGCGACCTGATCCAACATCGGAACAGACTCGTCAATCTCCTCCAGGACGGGATTTTCAACCATCTCGGCATCGATCATCTCCTTCAGCTCGAGCTTGTTGAGCGCAAGCACACTCACCATCTGCATCAGCCCAGGCGTAAGTACCTGGCGTTGCGAGACTTTCAGGCTCAATCTGGGTTGTAACAGCGCCATAGACGGGACTCTATCCCTTTTTGCTCACATTGCAAGTGTAATTGCGTACGAAATAGACTAACGGGCAAACTGTCCCATTTCAAGCCAATCGTCCCGGTTTGGGCGACGATCAAAGTGGAAATTTCACTCTGGAATGAATTGCCTGCGACTCGCCCGTCGGGGGGATCGCCCGATCTGGATTCATCCCTACTCCCTCAGCCAACCGATCAGCATGTGCATCAACCCAGCGAGAAACCCTCCCCCAGGTAAACCCGCCGCACCTCCACGTCGTTGCCCAGTTCGTGCGGCGTTCCGGAGCGGAAAATTCTTCCTTCGGCGATGATATAAGCCCGGTCGGTTACGCTCAAGCGTTTCGCGCACGTTGTGGTCGGTGATCAGTACGCCGATGCCGCTGGCCTTCAGGTCGAAGATGATCTTCTGCAGCTCCAGCACGGCGATGGGATCGATGCCGCTGAAGGGCTCGTCGAGCAGGATGAAGTTGGGCTGGATGCACAGGGAGCGCGCAATTTCGACGCGGCGCCGTTCGCCGCCGGAAAGCGCGTAGCCCCGCGTAGTGCGGATGTGGCCCAGATTCAATTGAGTGATCAGCCGTTCGGCCCTGGTGCGCCGCTCCCGGCTGCCCAACGGCTGCGCTTCCAGCACCGCCAGAATGTTCTCTTCCACCGTCAGCTTGCGGAAGACCGAAGGCTCCTGGGGCAGATAGCTGATGCCGAAGTTGCGCGCGCGCAGATACATGGGTACCCGTGTGATGTCGGTGTCGTCCACCATCACGCGCCCAGTCTCCGGCGTCACCAGTCCCACGATCATGTAGAAGCTGGTGGTCTTGCCGGCGCCATTCGGCCCCAGCAGACCCACCACCTCCCCGCGGGAGATCTTCAGGTTGACTCCGCGGACCACCTGCCGTCCCTTGTATGTCTTGCCGATATCCTCGGCCATGAGTGTATTCATCGTCACCTTGGCGCCGTGGTTTCTGTCGCCGTCTTGTGTACGCCGCCTTCGATGCTGACGCTATCATCCCGGCTATGGAAAATCAAAGCTTCTCCGCTCACGACGCCTCGCGCCGGGTCGGTCATATGCGGAGGCGCGGCGGCGGTTCCGGTAAGAACATACTCTCCGCTCTCGCTGGAATACACCAGTTGTTCGCCAGTGCCGCGCCGGCCCTCGGAGCTGACCGTGACCCGGCCCCTGGCCGTCATGCGGTCCACCTGCGCCGCCGCCCCGTCTTTGCCGGCGTGATTGCCCGGCGGAAGCAGGAGCAGTTCAACCTCGTTTGAAATCGACGTCGCCGTTCCCGTCTCCGCAACCGCCGTGCCCGCCGTGCCGCCGTGCATCACCGCCTTGCGCTCGGCGTCGGAGTATTTCAGGTCGCCGCCGCGCATCCGGATGACGGAAGGAGTTGCCGGTTTGCCCGCCGCGTCCTTGCCGGTTTCCTTGCCCGGCGTCTTGCTCGATTCTGTTCCTGCCGCGCTCACCAGCACCGCTCTGACCGGCTCTGCCGCATTCGTGCTGCGCGCTGCCAGCGTCTGCTTCTGGCGATCCAGCACGATGACCGGCGCGGTAATCGAGTTGGCCTGCTGCCACAGCCGCGCATGGCCCCGGAAGGTGGCCTCGCCGGTGGACTGGTGCAGTTGCGCCTCGGCCGCGATGGCATGCGCCGGTCCCTGTCCGCCCAGGCCATTGCTGTTCCCCTGCCTGGCTTTCCCCTGCTTGGCATTTTTGGCCCGGCCGGTCTGGTCCGCGCTGTTTTCCGCCCAGGTGGCCTTCACGTTGCCGTGCCCGAAGGCATCGCCGGAGTCCTGCGAAACGTCGATCTTGTCTGCCGTCAGTTGCAGTCCTCCGTCTTCCACGCGCGGGTTCAGCGTCAGATGCAGCCATTCGCCGGCGCCCTCGTAAACGGCGTGTCCTGCGGTGGCGCGCAATGGCACAGCAGCCTCTTGTCCTGCGCGCGCCGCGGGATTCTGGACCAAAACCACGTGCCCGTCGACGGTGGCCGACTGAATCTGCGTCGCGCCGTCCTGCCCGCCCTTGGGACCGGCAGCAAAACGCGCCTCCAGCCGGTCGCCGTTGGTGGTCATGCGGGATCCCGAGGCGGTGGTCTGCTCAATTTCGGCGTGTCCCGCCCCGGTCATCGACGTCAGCACGGAACCTGGGCCAAATGTGCCCGTCACTTCGTCGGCGGCCATCCGGGCGGGCACAGAGGCTTCCTTGCCGCGCTGGGAATTGCTGGTGACGACCACGCCGCCTGTACCGTACAGCGTCTCTGGCTCGAGCTGGCCCCGCGCGGCGCTGTGAAATTCCATGTCGGCCACGGGCGAACGCCAGTTGCGGCTGATCCGCATCAGGCCGGTTGGCGAGGAGCTGGATTCGTTGCTGTCGATGACGACGCCACGTTCCAGATGTGCATGGCGGAGTTCCCCTTTGGCTGTGAACTCCAGTTCCGCGGTGGGCGCGGATCCGTGGACATGCCGGCTGCCCTTGGCGGACTGGGTAGCCGAATCCATCTGGACGCCGCCCTCGAGATGACCGTGTTTCGGTTGGTTGCGGTCGTCGAAATCGAGTGATCCCGTGGGCGCATTCAGGCGGCTGCCGGTTGCGGTGTCCAGGGCGAATCCACTGGTTGCGTCGAGGCGCACGGCCGATCCATCGGTACGGAAGAGGATTTTGGCTTCGCCCGCCGTGGCCTTTCCGCCCCGGTAATCGGCGCTGGCGGCATGCAGGCGGCAAATCTGGCTTTCGCGTTCGAATTCCGCATGTTGTGCGTGCAACTGGACGGCTTCTGCGCCACGCTGGGTATTGAGCAGCACGGATTGATTCAGCACCAGGAGGCCTTGCTGCGAGTCGTAGGAAGCGCCCATGGAGCTGCCGGTTCCCTGGGCCATGGAGAACTCTACATGCTGGCTGGTGCTGGCCACGCCGCTCTTCTGGTCGAAGAGCAGGCCGATGGTCTTTACATGAATCTGGCCGGAGGCGGCGGTTTGCGCAACCGAGGCCAGCGGCTTGCCCTTGGCCTTGTCGCTCAGGGCCAGCGGCGTGGCATTGGGCGCGATGGCTGGGGCTACGGACGGGCGCATTAGGGTAATTTCCACCGGGCCGGTGGCCTTGGCCGTTTCCTCTTCGGGGTCGTACTCGAACTCTTTGCCATCGATGTGGTCCACGTGGCTGCCGTCTTCGCTGTAGAGCTCGATCTTCACGTCGTGGAGCAGTACGCGGCCGCCCTTGCCCGAGGTGAGCTGGACGAGTTTGGAGGCGTGAATCTTGTAGAGCGTATGGCCGCGGGAGCCATGGGTATAGGTCCAGCCGTTGGCTTCCTGTTGAATGTCGAGGCCCAGTTTTTTGGGCAGGTCGCGGCCATTGAAGGGATGCTTCCACTTGCCAATGGCCAGAAAGGCCACCAGCGCCAAGATCAAAAGAACTCCCGCCGCCAGCACCAGGGTGCGCAGCCGCTCAATGGTCAGTCGCACCGCTAGTTCCTCACGCCGAGCCGCACGGCCAGCCGTTGGGCCAGGCTTTCGCCCAACTCGCTCCACAACAGGCGCGCCGTGGCTCCGGAATCTTTTTCGACGGCGCGTGCCAGGGCCATCAGTTGAAGGATGTTTTCTGCCACGTGACCTGCGCCGACGGAGTCCAGTTCCAGATGTTCTTCAAGGAACGGCGCGTCCGTGCCAAAATCCACGCGGATGTGCCCGTCCTGCTCGTAGGCGCCCTCGTCGAACAGGGGGCCAAAGCCGGTAACCCGCACCAGCCGCGGCTGCCGTGTCCAGCTCGGTGCGGCACTGGGGCCAGTTTCCAGTTCCCACAAACTCCAGCCGATCTGGAACTCGTAGGCGAAATCTTCGTGCAGCAGTTCCAGAGCATCCTGAACGGCCAGCTTGGGCTCCACGCCGTCCTTGCCGCGGCCATAGACCTTTTGGAAAACCGGAGATTCGCTCCAACTGACGGGCCACACGGTGGCGGCATAGACAGTGGGTTCGCCGCCGTGCGCGGCAAAGGCGCCCACCACCGCGGCCAGTTTGTCGGCCAGCGCGGCGAGGCGCAGATTGGGATACCACAGACTCAGATAAAGCGTGTCGGCCATTGCTCTTCGATTGTAGACGGGGAAGGGGTGGCGTTGGTATGCGAGAAGGGGACGAAAGAGGGCAATCGTATGAATGCCCTCTTTCGTCAAGCCGGTTCTATCGACTGCCAAAGCAGGGATCAACCGCAGTCGTCCCGTAGGGAAGACGGGAAAATAGCCCCGGGTGGAGCGAAGCGCAACCCGGGGAAAGCATCCCGATCTGTTCGTCGCGTCCCGCAGGGCCGCGCTGAGACATCTTCGGTACGGATACCCCTTTACTGCCGCATTTGCGTCTGCCTATCCGGTCACGATTTCGCTGAAGTCGGCGATGCCGGAGAAGCCGCGCAGGACGCGATCAATGAGGGCCAGATGGGCTCCGCGATTTACGCTCGCCGAGGCGACCATCAGCTACGCGATGACGCCATTGATGTACCAGCCGGGAACGAAGCACGTCTATAGCAATGCCGGCATCAACACGGCCGGCCGGATCATCGAAGTCGTGAGCGGCATGCCCTATGAACAGTTCATGGAGCAAGCGGCTCTTTCGACCCGCTGGGCATGACCGACACGACCTTCTGGCCCAACCGGAGCAACTCGCGCGGCTGGCCAAGTCCTATGGTCCGAAGGGCTCGCAGCAAGAGCTGGAGGAGACGACGATCGGCCAACTCACCTATCCCTTGGACGATCGCCGGCGCGGTCCCTCGCCGGCCGGCGGGCTGTTCTCCACGGCGAGCGACGTGGGCGTCTTCTGCCGCATGATCCTCGGCGGCGGCGTCTACCACGGCAAGCGCGTACCTCTCGGCCGCGAGCCATCCAGCAGATGACCTCCACGCAGACCGGCGACTTGCTCGGCCGCGGTCCCGAACGAAGGCGGTTACGGGCTGGGCTGGAGCACTTCGAAGAAGTTGCACGGTCCGGGTGATCCGGCTCCGGTTGGTCCCTGCGGCCACGGCGGCGCGTATGCGACGAACATGTGGATCGACACCGCCGCGCGGCCTGGTGACGGTCTACATGGTGCAGCATGCGGGCTACCCCGGCAAGGACGGTCCGCGGATCCAGCCGGCCTTCCAGAAGGCGGCGGAAACGGCGTTTGCAAAGTAACAGCCCGCGGATATGGCTGGGGTCTCTAGCCTGAATGCCGTTAGGGCGGTAGATTCCTCCATGTTCTACATAGCGACGCTTCATCTGCACAATCTGACCTGGTGGATCATTCTCTTCACGGGCCTGTGGGCCATCGTCCGCGTCTGGCGCGGGCATCTTGGCCCAATTGGCCTGGACGCGGCACGAGCGGCTTGCCGGCCTGGTGTTTTCCAGCGCCTTGGCCACCCAGCTTTTGATCGGCCTGGCGCTGTATTTTCAGAGTCCGGTGGTTCGCCCGCTGTTTGCCGGCGGGGCCGCCGGGCTTGAACGGCTGACCGCGACCTTCTTCGGGCTGATCCATCCCCTGACGATGTTCACGGCCGTGGTCTTGGGGCAGGTCGGCTTTTCGGTCTCGAAGCGGCTGAGCGATGATCGCCGCAAGTACCGGGTTGCCGCGATTTGTTACACGGCCGCGCTGGTCGTTCTGCTGTTGGCCGTGCCGTGGCCGTGGTTGAGCTATGGGCGGTCGCTGATGCCGTAGGGGGAAGCTGGGGTGTATCTCAAAGGAACGATCTCCAGCCTCTGCTCCTCCTTCCGCGTTTTCCCCTTCCGCCTCGCCGAGTTACTTGTAGATGCCTGGCGCGTGAGGGGTAAAATTGCGGTTCGATCGCTGTGAATTTCGTTGTCTGGGGAATGCTGCCCTATTGCCCACCCACTTGTGTGCTCTGAGTAAAAATGCCTAAACAAACTCTCTACCCCATCGGTTCGCCGGTCGCGCTGCGTCAGCCCAAGACGGACCGCCTTATCCTGCGCGTTTCCTGAAGGATGCCGCCGTAGACAAGCGGCTTGACGAGAACGACCTGCAAGCCGCGCACGCGATCCTGGTGAAATGGGCCGATCTGGAGAGTTCGGGCCGCCTCGCGAAACTCAACGAAACGCAAATGCAAGGCGATTTTCTGGCCCAGGTGTTCGGCGACGCCCTCGGCTACGCCGGGCCGCTCGAAGGCAAGGAAGTCTGGCACCGCGAGCAGCATTTTCACGATCGGCGATGAAACGCCGGATGCCGTCCTGGGCTTTTTTCGACAGACGGAGGACCACAAGCCTCTGGCGGTGATCGAACTGAAAGGCCCCAAATCCACCTCGACCGCCACCGCAGCAACGGCCGCACCGCCGTGGCCCAATGCTGGGATTACCTGGTAAATACCCCGCCGGAGTGCCGCTGGGGCATCGTCTCGAATATCGTCAGCTTCCGGCTCTACGAGCGGGCCTCGACGAAGCGGGCCTACGAGCATTTCACGCTGCAATCGCTGCGCGACTTCGAGGTCTTCAAGCAGTTCTACGTGCTCTTTCATCGCCAGGGCTTGATCGACGAGTCGCTGCTGGGCCCGCCCGCGCCGTGGCCCTGCTGAAGAAATCCGGCGAACGCCAGCGGGAGGTCGGCGACGAACTCTACGAAGCCTATTCGGACAACCGCACGCTCTGATTGAAGAATTGCACCTTAGACAGGGTCACCCGCAAGACGAGGCCGTCGAAATGGCCCAGCGCCTCTTCGACCGCATCATGTTCATCGCCTTCTGCGAAGACCGCCATTTGCTGCCGGAAAAAACGATCCCCAAGGCGTACACCGTGGCCGGCTTTCACGCGGTCACCAATCCTCGCTGGCGGAGTTTCAAGAACCTCTTT
>CAVZNE010000257.1:0-3963 GCA_963776445.1 Terriglobales bacterium | reverse complement strand
AAGCGGATGGGCAAAAAACGCATCATTGCCGAAACCGGCGCGGGCCAGCACGGCGTGGCCACGGCCACCGTCTGCGCTCTGCTGGGCCTGGAATGCGTCATCTACATGGGCGACGTGGACATGGCTCGCCAGGAACTCAACGTCTTGCGCATGCGCCTGCTGGGCGCTGAGGTGCGCGGCGTCGATGCCGGTTCACAAACCCTCAAGGACGCCATCAGCGAGGCTATGAGGGACTGGGTCACCAACGTCCGCACCAGTTACTACCTGCTCGGCAGCGCCCTCGGCGCGCACCCGTATCCGACCATGGTGCGCGACTTCCAGCGCGTTATCAGCATTGAGATGAAGCGGCAAATTCTCGAAAAAGAGGGCCGCCTGCCCACCGCCGTCATTGCCTGCGTGGGCGGCGGCTCCAACGCCATCGGTGCTTTCTACGAGTTCATTCCCAACCGCGAAGTTCGGCTCATCGGCGTTGAAGCGGGCGGCCGCGGTCTCGCGCTGGGCGAGCACGCGGCGCGCTTCCGAGGCGGGGAGCCGGGCGTTTTGCAAGGCACTTTTTCCTACGTGCTGCAGGACGAAAACGGCCAGATCGCGCTCACCCACTCGGTTTCCGCGGGGCTCGATTACGCCTCCATCGGGCCGGAGCACGCGGCCCTGCACGACTCGGGTCGCGCCGAATATGTCTCACAAGACGATACGGCGGCACTGGATGCCGTTGTTCGCCTGTCGCGCACCGAGGGCATTTTGCCTGCAATTGAGAGCGCGCACGCCGTGGCCGAGGCCCTGCGGATTGCTCCCACAATGGATTCCCATGACATACTGGTGGTGAACCTTTCTGGGCGCGGCGACAAGGATATGGGCATTCTGGCCCAGGAGTTGCACATTCAGGGAGCGTAACCGCGGATTTCGATGCCGATTCTTTTTGAGCACAAACCGGGCTTGGTGGTGTACCTGACGGCTGGCGATCCCAGCCTGGAAGCTACGCGCGCGATCGCGATTGCGGCCATCGACGCGGGAGCTTCGGTTATCGAACTCGGCGTGCCCTTCAGCGATCCGCTGGCCGACGGTCCGGTGATTCAACGCGCCAGCGACCGGGCTATTGCCCACGGAACGCGGCTCAAGGATGTGCTGGAACTGGCTGGCGAGATTCGCGCCGCGCGCCCTGCCGCGGGCCTGGTCATCTTCAGTTATCTCAATCCGATTTTGCGTTACGGCCTGCACAAGTTCGCGGACACCGCGGCGGCAGCCGGCGTGGACGGTGTGCTGGTGACCGACCTGATTGTGGAGGAAGCCGGCGAGTACCTGGCTGAAATGGCGCGCGTGGGCCTTGATCCGATTTTTCTGGCCGCGCCCACCAGTCCCGACGAGCGGCTTGAGGCCATCGCCACCCACTCCAAAGGATTTGTTTACGCCATCTCCCGCGTCGGCATTACCGGCACGCAGCAGAGCATGACGTCTGACGCAGCCGCCCTGGTGGCGCGCATCAAACGATGGACCAAGCTGCCGGTGGCCGTCGGTTTTGGCATCTCCAATGCGGAACATGTTGCCCAGGTGGCGCAGTACGCGGATGCAGCGGTGATTGGCAGCGCGATTGTCGAGTTGATCGAGCGGTCAACCCCCGCGACAGCGCCCGGCGAAGTGTCTCGATTTATCAAGGGCCTGCACCTGCCTGAGGCGGCGCTGGCCCGTTAAATCGCAAAACACACCGCGGACGGTGCAGCGCATCGTACGGCTGACCGCATCCAATCGATTCAACTCTTGCTCTTACGCATCCGGGCACGGGCCTATATGTCATTAGGCCAGCGCCGGGGCGCAACCCGAGGATGAAATGACGCTGGAAGAATTGCGGAATCAAATCGATGCTCTGGACCGCCAGATGGTGGAACTGCTGAGCGAGCGGGCGCGGGCTGTGCTGCGCATTGGCCACTTGAAGCTGCAAATCCACATGCCGGTGTATGAGCCGACACGGGAAAAAGTGGTCTATGCCAACGTGCGCGCGGCCAACAAGGGCCCCTTGCCGGACATCGAATTGACGCGTATCTTCGAGCGCCTCATTGACGTGATGCGATCCCTTGAGATGCATGAGTCGGAATTGGAAAAGAAAGCCCTCGCCGCCGCGCAGGGCCAGGCCACAGGCGTACAGGCGCCTGAGACAGGGAACAAGCAATGATCGTAGCAATGCAGGAAAATGCCACCGAAGAACAAATTGATGCAGTAACCGACGCCATGGTGGAGGCCGGGGTCAGCGTCCATCGCACCACGGGCGTGTCTCAAACCATTCTGGCTGGAGTGGGACCCACCGCCAACCTGGACATCGAGACGTTTGAACTGTTTCCGGGCGTGCTCCATGTGCACCGCATCACCGCGCCCTACAAACTCGCCGGGCGCGCCTTTCGTCCGGAAGGCACGGTGGTGGAGTTTCCCAACGGCGCAAAGATCGGCGGCAATCAGGTTGCGGTCATTGCCGGGCCGTGCGCCATTGAGAATCGCGACCAGATTTTCACCATCGCCAAGTGCGTCAAAGCCGCCGGAGGCCAGTTCCTCCGCGGCGGCGCATTCAAGCCGCGCAGCTCGCCCTACGCGTTCCAGGGCCTGGGTATTCCGGGCTTGCAGTTGATGCACGAGGCCGCGCAGGAGAACGGGCTCATGACGGTCACCGAGGTCATGGAGCTGTCGCAGATCGAGCCCATGCTGCCTTATACGGATTGCTTCCAGGTGGGCGCGCGCAATATGCAGAACTTCAATCTGCTGCGCGAACTGGGCCAGATTCGCAAGCCGGTGCTGCTGAAGCGCGGCATTGCCGCCACCATCGAGGAACTGCTGCTGTCCAGCGAGTACATCATGTCGGGCGGCAACTACGATGTAATTCTGTGCGAGCGCGGCATCCGCACCTACGAGACTGCGACCCGCAACACCATGGACATCTCCGCTATTCCCGTGGTGCACAAGCTCTCTCACCTGCCCATCGTGGGCGACCCCTCGCACGGCACGGGCCGCCGCGACATGGTGCCTCCCATGGCCAAGGCCGCTGTGGCCGCGGGCGCGGACGCCATCCTGGTGGAGATTCACCCCAACGCCGACAAGGCCGCCTCCGACGCAGCGCAGACGCTCTACTTTGATCAGTTTGAAAAGCTCATGGTCGATTTGCGCGTCGTCGCCCAGGCCGTGGGGCGGACGCTGTAGCGGTCAGCGAGAGCGGAGTTTGCGGAGTTAGACGCGCAGCGCACGTGTGAGCGGTGCTGGCCTTTGCTAGCTCCGCTAACTCCGCCAACACCGCGAACTCCGCTGCACTTTCAGTACAATTGGACCCGAGAGGGCTGCATGATCGAACGCATCGCAATTCTTGGGACGGGCCTGTTGGGCACATCGGTGGGCCTGGCGTTGCGCGCGGCTGGTTTTCGCGGCTCCATTGTCGGCTGGAACCGGGGCGCGGAAGGCGCGCACCTTGCGCTGGCCGCAGGCGCCATCGACTCCATCGCGGCAGACCCCTTGCAGGCCGCGCGTGAGAGCCAGGTGGTTCTGCTGGCTGTCCCTATTTACGCCACGCTCGACTTCATGGAGAAGCTGGCTCCCCTCCTCGGCTCCGAGCATCTGGTTACCGACGTAGGCAGCACCAAGGCGCAAATTTGCGCTTCCGCCAGCCGCCTCTTCAACGCACCCGATCGCGCTGCGTTTCTTCCCGGCCATCCCATGGCGGGCAAAGAGCGCGGCGGTGGTCGAATACCAGGCGGCGCGCAATTTTACCGGAACGCTCGCGACCGATGAGCGGACGCCGGTGCAACTGGACAAGAGCAAAGACTTCAAGCAGTTCGATTCCCTGCTGTCGGCGCAGTACAAGAGCACAGGTATCTGCCTGGGGTGCGCCAAGAACGTGGTGAGTGCAACCCTGGTTGGACGGCTGGACGGCGTGGCCAGCGCAGGGCTGCGCAGAGACAAGGCGGGCAAGATCCTATCAATCGCCGGATC
>CAVZNE010000256.1:0-4758 GCA_963776445.1 Terriglobales bacterium | reverse complement strand
TTGGAGACAAAACACTTGACGATTTCGCCGGCGGCGTCGGATTCAATCTCGTTCATTAGTTTCATGGCTTCGACAATGCCGATCACCTGGCCCTTGTCCACATGGTCGCCGGGAGAGACAAACGGCCCAGCGCCGGGTGAAGGCGACCCGTAGAAGGTGCCCACAATCGGCGACTTGACGATGTGCAGTCCGGCATCCGGGTCCGAGGCCAGTTCTGCGGCCTTGGGCGGAGCGGCGGCGGCTGGCTGATAACTTGGCGCCGTGCGTTCGCCTGCCAGCAGGCTGGCCAAATCGGATAGTCCGGCCGCAGCGGCCTGGGGCTGTTCCAGCTTGAGGCGGATCTTCAAATCGCCCCGGTCCAGTTCGAACTCGGCAACCTGATTTTCCTTCAGGAACTCGATCAGTTGCTTCAGTTCCTGGACGTCTTTTGGGTTCAGTGGATTCATTCGTTCCTTGACTCTCCCACGCGCGGGTGGGACGGGTTCGTTTAAAGTTCGATGAGGGCCTTGGGTGCGGGTGTCAGCACCTGGCCTCCGGTCCGGGTTACAGCCACCATGTCCTCAATGCGGATGCCGAACTGGCCTGCCAGATAGATCCCTGGCTCAATGGTAACAACCATACCTGCCTGCAGCTTGGTCGTCTGTCCGGCGCCCACGCGTGGCGACTCATGAATCTCCAGTCCGACCCCGTGGCCGGTGGAGTGGGTAAAAGCCTCTGCTAAACCCGCCCTGCGCAAAACCCCGCGAGCGGCCTCGTCCACCTCTCCGCAACTCACTCCCGCGGCCACCGCGGCCAACGCCGTTTCCTGGGCCTCAAGAACTGCCTGGTATGCGTTGCGCTCGTTGGCCTTGGGCGATCCCAGGTAGACGGTGCGCGTCATATCGGAGCAATAACCATTGAGAATAACACCGAAGTCCATGGTCACGAAGCCCCTGCGCGGCAGCTTGGCAAGGCTGGCTTTTCCGTGCGGAAGAGCCGAGCGCACCCCGCTGGCGACGATGGTTTCAAACGACATGCCCTCTGCGCCCAGCAGCCGCGCCTGGTGCTCCAGTTCCGCGGCTACATCGATCTCCGCCAGTCCCGGCCGGATGAACCCCAGAATATGCTCGAAGAGCTTGCAGCCCAACAGCGCCGCCTCGCCCATCAGCGCCAACTCGTCCTCGTCCTTGACCAGCCGCAACTGCTCCACCATGGGAGCGGGCAACTCCGTCAGAAAGCCGCGGCGCAGCCTTGCCGGCAAAACGCCTTTCCAGCGGGCCAAATCGGCCACGGTGGTTTTGGTCGGATCGAATCCTGCCAATTCCACGCCCGGCTGGGCTGCCAGCCACTCCACGGCAGCCTCGGACACGGATCGGGCCACAATCTCAACCTTGGCTGCCTTAACTTCTTCGGCGGCCTGAGCAGTATAGCGGCCATCGGTAAACAAGCGCGCGGCCCGACGCGTCAAGGCCAGGGCTGCGCTCGATCCGGTGAACCCGGAAAGGTAGCGAACATCGGGTAGATGGGTAATCACCACCCCGGAAAGGGCGGCGCGAGTCAAGCGGCGGCGTAATTGGCCAATACGGCGTAAGTGGTCCACCGGTTGAGGATAATTCATGGCGGGTGCCGATGGGAAAACAGAGATCAGAGATCAGGGGAACAGCAGGGTTGCGATCCTCAGTTTCCGGGCTCGCATGGCGGTTCTTCCTGTTCCCTGCCTTTACAACGCCGGTCGCACCGGCTTCTTCTGCTCCGGGTCAACCCCGGCCTCGGCGGCCTGCAGGTCCGACTTGTGATCCATCCACTCGTCCAGCCGCGAACGCTTGAAACGCCAGCGGTTGCCCAGCTTGAAGGCGGGCACGAAGCCCTCCGACGCATATTTGTAAAGCGTATCCGGGGAGATGCCGAGGTAGTCCGAGGCCTGGCGAATGTCCATGACCTCGCGCACCTCGGGGACCAGCAGGTTGGTACGGGCCGCGGCGTTGCGCATGATTGCCTCCTGAAAGCAGAAAAGCCCCAAGGCAGATTCCGGCAATCCTGCCGGTAGTCTTGTATATAGCGCGGTTTCACCCGCCATTTCAAGGATTTTCAGACAGTTACCGGAAATTCAATGGCATTTCAATTCCCGCCCCGAGAGCTTCCATGCGCCGAATTCAACCAGAAACCCAGCCGGTTGGGCCTGAATAATTGCCAGACCCCACCGGCTGGGCTATTAAGCCAGATGGTGCCATCGCGAACCATTTGACCGGGTCAAAACAGCATTTTGGAAGGGCAAGAGGCTTTACAGACCGCGGAAGAACTCTCAAAAGCACCTACAAGCACCAGGGCACGGCTTCAGTCGTGCCGTAAGTCGCTTTAAATCAACACGGGCTTCAGCCCCTGCGGGATGCTTTTCTGTTCGAGGGGTCCCCCTAAAGCGTCTTGCGCCACCAGGCCGACTTCTCGTAGCTGAGGAATTTGGTCTTCTCGCCCCGCGATAGGTAAAAATCCAAAACATCGTCTTTCTGGAAAACCGAGCAATCCGGCCAGCTCGCGTCCTTTTCCAGATGAGTCGCCTTCTGATGTGGGTCCACCAGCGTAATCTCGTCGGCCGAACACTGCACCACCTGCTGGGCTTTCAGCGAAAATGCCGTGCCCGAAAGGGGCTCCGGCGGAATCTGGTTGGCGATCTTGGTCAGCAGCAGGATGAACACAAAAACAGCCGCGAAAATGACGATCTTCTTCATGGTTGGATAGTGCCCTCAGAAAGTGCCGTACCTGCGCATCGACACCGTGCTGGCTAGGCTGGATTCCCGCATGGTCAGGTCGGAAGACCTTTCTCCGCACTCAATGTATAGGCGCGGCGGCACACAGCACAAGCACGTCTGCAACTGGGTTACCGGCCTGCCCTAGTTCTGGTCGTCGCGCCGGTGCAGCGTGGGCTTGTCGTCGGAACTGGATGTACTATCGCCGGTCTGCGTGCTCGCCGTGCCACTCTTGTCGTCGGTCCCGGTGCCGGCCCGGCGCAACGACGGCTTGTTTTTGTCCTTCGAGTCGGTCAGGCGGCGCTTGTTTTCAATGCGCGCCAGCCGCGCCTTGATGTCGTCGAACTCCGAGGTGGTTACCGTGTATTCGTCCTTGGCCGGCAGAATGCGGGCAATCTCTTCCTGCGAGTGAAGTATGCGGTCGGGTGTCTGCGGATGGTCCGAAAATGCCTTGGACACCATGCCCGGCTTCCGTTTCTCCAGTGCCTGCACTTTCTCAAAGAAGCTGATAAACGCCTGCGGATCGTACCCCGCCCGGTACATGTACTGCACGCCCAGGTAGTCGGCCTGCGCCTCGAACTCGCGGGAGAAATGCAGGAAGGTCATCGGCACGGCGATCGACGCGGCCTCGTAAATCCCGTACCCCGTCCAGCCGCCGATAAAGATCAGCGGAATCGTCCCCAATTGGGCGTAATTCATGCGCGTCTGCTCTCGCACCGCATGGTGGGCGCATACGTGGGCCGTCTCATGGGCCATCACTCCGGCCAGTTCCGCTTCCTCGTCGGCGTTCAAAATCAGCCCGGAGTTGACGTAGAAAAATCCGCCCGGCAGCGCCATGGCGTTGATCTCGTCCGAATCGATCACCTTGATCGTGAACGGCACCTTGCAGTCGGAGTTGCGCACGATGTTCTGGCCGATGCGGTTCACATATTCCACCACCACCGGATCGGTAATAAACTTGGTGCTCTTCTCGATCTCCATGGAGTACATCTTGCCCATCTTGATCTCGGTATCGGTAGAGTACCAGTTGCCCACGCCGCGGCCGCCGATGTCGCGATTGCCCACCGAGCTGACGTCATCGATGCTGCCCGGCTTCACGTTGATCTTCTGGCTGCCAGGTTCAACCACCTTGTCGGGATTGACCACGGGTGCGGCAACGTCGCCACTCACCGGGGTCGTCCCGGGCGCAGGTTTTCCCGCAGGCGCAGTCGCCGGCGTGTCCCCGCTGACAGGAGCAGTGCCGGGCGCAGGTTGGGCCGTGGGAGTCGTGGCTGCCGGGGGAGTGCTCGACGGAGCAGACTGCGCGCCCAGCGCGGGAGCCAGCGCCAGCGCCAATGCTGCCAGCGTCACCGCATTGATACCCTTCAAGATTGCCCTCATGACCTCACCTCTGGGGCGAACGCGCCCCGCCTGGCTGGTCGCTTCGCTCCACTACGTTAGACGTTAACATGCGCCTCTTTGGCAACCGCCTTCTCGAAATATTCAGCCTTCTCGAAATATTCAGCCCGAAAGCCGAATTCCTCGCCGTAGGCAAAAAAGCGCTCGTAATCCACTTTTCACAACCCCCTCGCAGAATCCAATTGGGACGCCAAAAAGTGTCAGGGCACGACTTCAGTCGTGCCAAATGAGCAATAGAATCATGTTGGGCTTTAGCCCCTGCGGTTCTTGTTTTCAACGATTTGCAATTCTGAAACGGCTAAGTACGAATCCGGGCTTACCCTGACAAGACAAGCAATGCATTCATCTTGGAGCTGGCATCCGTCTGAATTAGAGTGGAGAACACGCGAAACGGAGGAGGTCTCTTGCACCGAACAATCCTGGGAATAGCTGCCTTGGCAATTTGCGGGGCATTGCAACTGGTTGCCCAGAAGGCGCCTGCCCATCCAACTCCGCCGCTCGAAGAGTTGCTGCTGCCCCACGGCCATTCCCATCCGGCGCCCGGTAGCACCCAGCGTACCCCCGAAATTTTCTTCGACGCCAGCAATCTGGGCTCGCCCCTGGTCCTCGACAAGAACTGGCGGGTCGGCGTCTCGTC
>CAVZNE010000255.1:0-3352 GCA_963776445.1 Terriglobales bacterium | reverse complement strand
TTATGTTTATGTACGTGCACGCTTCGTTCAGTTACGTATTGCTATAATGAAGGGCGAGGGCAGACATAAAGAAACCGCCAGCAGTCAATGTTCAGCAATCAGCAATCAGGCAGGAGGAGTCGCGACGTCGACGTCAATGGCCGTATCCGCCGATGGTGGCAGTGAGTTGATCCTTGCAAAGGTTGAATGCCGGCAAGTTGGTTCGGTCTTTGTGGCACTGGTCTGCTAGCGCGAGCTCTTCTTGAGAATCAGCGATGTAGCCGAGCGCAACGCGATCATTCGCCAATTGCCTCAAGCGTTCCAGTTCAGCGACGGCGGTGGCTCGGAGTGACGTGTACTCGGTATCCTCAAGGGATGCGGAAGAGTAGGCGCCGGCGACGGCGGCGCTGGTTGTCTGGCGTTGCTCGAGGTAAGCATGTGCCTTCCGATCAGGTGCTTCAAAGCCCGCACAGAGATGTCTAAGCAAGACCCATGAGCCTAGCGCTAGCACGATCCCAACGGCGCTCACGATCAATCGCTTCATGCTTCTATCGCAGCAGGAATATGCGCCAGACCGGTCCCATAGTCAAGGCTGAAGGCTGAGTACCAAGCGCTGACTGCTTCTTAACACAGCTTCCCGTACTGCGACGTGTATTGCAGTCCGATCTCACCACAACTGCACTGCTCCACCGAGTACACGATGCAGGAATCGAACGGACGCGAATAAACGTGCAGGCTGACGGCGCGCTCATTCCACTGGCGCGGGTTCGGCACGTCGTGGCACACGCCCTATTCCCCAGGGCGGAAGGATGAGGACCATGGCGCAGCCGATTGCAGTGAGCAAGTCGAGTCGCAGGGCAGCAGGGCTTGACGAAAGTCTGAGCGATTTCAGCACCCAGGAGATGTACCGCGAGATTCTGAGCCGCATGGGCGAGGACCCAGGCCGCGATGGCTTGCTGGCCACGCCGGACCGGGTGGAGAAGTCGATGGCCTTTTTGACCAAAGGCTACAAGGAAGACCCGAACAAAATTCTGCGCGGGGCGCTGTTCGACGAGGACTACGACGAGATGGTCGTGGTCAAGGATATTGAGATGTTTTCGCTCTGCGAACATCACATGCTGCCGTTTTTCGGCAAGGTGCATGTGGCCTATATTCCCAAGGGAAAAGTCATCGGACTGAGCAAGATTCCGCGGCTGGTAGAGGTGTTTGCGCGCCGCTTGCAAGTGCAGGAGCGGCTGACCCGTCAGATTGCCGACGCCATTCAGGAAGCGATTGCCCCGCAGGGCGTGGGCGTGGTGATCGAGGCGCGCCACTTGTGCATGATGATGCGCGGCATCGAAAAACAGCACTCGTCCACGGTGACGTCGGCCATGGTGGGCTGCTTCCGCCAGAAGGAAACGCGGGCGGAGTTCTTGTCGCTGGTGCGGGAATCCGGATCGAGCGGACTGTGACGGAGTGGCCCAGTCAGCTAAAGTAAACAGGTGAATGGGCTACTCGTAATCGACAAACCGGGCGGCATGACCAGCCACGATGTGGTGGGCAAGCTGCGCAAAATGACAGGGGAACGCTCCATCGGCCATTTGGGCACGCTGGACCCCATGGCTACAGGGGTTTTGCCGCTGGTGCTGGGCAAGTTTACCCGGCTGGCGCAGTATTTTTCTTCCGCCGAAAAGAGCTATAGCGGGGCGATCCGCTTCGGATTTGCAACCGATACGTACGACGCCGAAGGCGAGGCGGCATGTCCGGACACGCATCCGGTCCTGACGCTCGACCAGGTGCGCGCTGTGGCCGCCCGCTTTCATGGCGAGATGGAGCAGATGCCGCCAGCTTACTCCGCAAAAAAGATTGGCGGCAAGGCTGCCTACAAGCTGGCCCGCGAGGGCAAGCCGGTGGAGCTCAAGACCGCTCGAGTCTGCATCACTTCTTTTGAAATCACCGCGCTGGAAGGGGTCGAGGCCAGTTTCCAGATGAGCATCAGCGCCGGTGGCTATGTGCGCTCGGTGGCTCACGAGATGGGCCAGGATCTGGGCTGCGGTGCGCATTTGAGCCGCCTGCGTCGCACCCAGGCGGGCGTGTTTACGCTTGATCAGGCGCACACGCTGGAGGAAGTGGAAGGGATTGCGGGCAATTTAGAAGCGTTGGAGGCGCTGTGCGTGCATCCGCGCAACCTGCTGCCGGAGATGCCGTCGGTCACAGGCGATGCAATGGCTTTGGGGCGGCTCAGAAACGGCGCGCAGGCCAATCTGCCGGAGTTCTCGCAGGCGCCGCTGGTGAAGGTCTTTGCCGGACAGCGGGACCTGGTGGGCATAGCCAAGCGCGTGGCGGGAACGCTGTTTCAGCCGGTCGTGGTGATGGGGTAGAAGCAGGGAATAGGGAATAGGCAGTAGGGAATAGAAAGAACAGCATCCAACTGATCTCTGACCCCTGATCTCTATTATTTGTGCAGCAGCGGTGTGAGAACGGGTAGCAAAGTCTTTGCGATGATCTCCGCGCCTTTGGCTGTGGGATGGATGCCGTCGGGCTGGATGGTGCCGGGTACATGGACCAGATCCTTGTAAAGCATGGGTACAAACGTCGTGTGGTGCCGGGCGGCCAACTCGCGGAAGACCTGCTCGAAGGAATGGATGTATTCGCTGCCGTAGTTGGGCGGCAGGGTGATCCCGGCCAGCAGGATCTTGATGTGCGCGCTTTCCAGTGCGGTGAGCACCTGGTCGAGATTGCGGTGGGTCTGCTCTGGGGGCAAGCCGCGCAGACCGTCGTTGCCGCCGAATTCGACGATAACTACCGCAGGGTGCAGCAGCAGGACGGAACGCAGATTGGCGACGGCGTCTTTGGTGGTTGCGCCGCTAGTTCCCAGGTTGCTGACTTTGTAGTGGTAGCCGCGGCTGTCCAGGTCCCTCTGCAGGGCATCTGTATAGGACTGGCCAGACTGCAGGCCGTAACCAGCGGTGATGCTGTCTCCGTAGCAAGCCAGGACAGGCCGTTCGGCGACCAGCAGGGGCCCGGCGAGAAGCAGAAATCCAAACGAAACGATCAGAGCGCGGCGAACGTCCACAGAAGCAGTGTAACGAAAAGCAGGGAACAGACGACGGTGTCGAGGAGAATGACCGAGTGATTGAAGTCCGGGATGCGAAGAAGTGGATTCAGAACGGCGCGCGGCGGGTGGAGATTCTGAAAGGGATTTCTGTGGTCATTCCGGCGGGGCAGTTTGTGGCTATTGTGGGCGCGAGCGGCAGCGGGAAGAGTACGCTGCTGGGGCTGCTGGCCGGCCTGGACACGCCCAGTTCGGGCGAAATTTGGCTGGATGGGGTGCCGATCCACAACCTGGCCGAGGCGGAACTGGCAACGGTGCGGGGCAGCAAGATCGGCTTTG
>CAVZNE010000254.1:0-4525 GCA_963776445.1 Terriglobales bacterium | reverse complement strand
AACTTTCAGGCCGTGCGGGTTGCCCTTCTCCAGGATCGGCACGACGACCTCTTCCGTGGTGCCGGGATAGGTGGTGCTCTCCAGGATGATGAGCTGGCCCTCGTGAATGTAGGGAGCGAGGGATTCGACGGTGCCCGTCACATAGCTCAGGTCCGGCTCATGATGCTCATTGAGGGGAGTGGGCACGCAGATGATGACGGCGTCCATCTGGGAGATTTCGGCGTAGTCCGAGGTGGCGCGGAATCCGGCCTTCTGGGCCTCCTGTATGGCGGCAGGCAGAATGCGCACGATGTAAGACCCGCCGGAATTGAGAGTGTTCACCTTGCGCGCTTCGATATCGAAGCCGGTTACCTGGAAGCGCTCGCCGCTGAAGAGCAGCGCCAGCGGCAATCCCACATATCCCATTCCGACGATCCCGATGCGGGCTTCGCGGGTTTCCATTTTGTGTTTGAGTTCAGCCAGGCGGTTTTCTGTCGCAGTCGTCATGCATGGATTGTAAAACCTAAAGCCGAAGCGTGCTCAAACTGTCCATGCCGTCCCGGTAGTATCCTTGTAGATGCGTACGGCCATTTCTGCGCCGTGCCACTCTGTCCAAGGGGAGATTGTTTTGGCTAGCTATCTGGTTACTGGAGTTGCCGGGTTTATCGGCCGTTCGATTGCCGCAGCCTTGCTGGCGCGCGGTGAAACTGTTCGTGGCATCGACAACTTCATTACCGGCAAGCGCTCCAACCTGGTCGGCCTGGAGGCGATGGATTTCATCGAGGGCGACCTGACCGATCCGGCTGTCTGCGCCCAGGCCTGCGCGGGCGTTGAGATCGTCTTTCATGAGGCGGCGCTGGCCTCGGTTCCGCGTTCCGTGGCCGATCCGGTAGCTACGAACCAGAACTGCGTGGACGCGACCCTAAACGTGCTGGTAGCAGCACGCGCCGCCGGGGTGCGGCGCGTGGTCTATGCCGGGTCCTCTTCGGCATACGGCGATACGCCAACCCTCCCCAAGCACGAAGAGATGCTACCCAACCCCATCTCTCCGTACGCCGTGGCCAAACTGGCCGGGGAGCAGTACATGCGCGCCTTTGCCCGTGTCTATGGATTGGAGACGGTGGTTCTGCGCTACTTCAATGTCTTTGGACCGTATCAGGACCCGACGTCGCACTACTCCGGCGTTTTGGCCAAGTTCTGCCGGAAAATGCTGGCCGGCGAACAGCCCACAATTTTTGGCGACGGCGAGCAGAGCCGCGATTTTACTTACATCGACAACGTGGTCCACGCCAACCTGCTGGCCGCAGCGACTCCGGCAGAAAAGGCCTCCGGACGGATGATGAACACGGCCACCGGAACGCGCATTACGCTGAACGATACCTTCAATATTCTGTGCGATCTGACTGGCTACCGCGGCAAGCCAGCCTATGCGGAAGGGCGCGCCGGAGACATCCGCGACTCGCTTGCCGATATTCGGCTGGCCGGAGAACTGCTCGGTTACAAACCGCAGGTGGATTTCCGCGAAGGGCTGCGCCGGACCGTGGATTGGTACAGAACCAGCGCCGTTGTGGCGTGAAGACCGGCCAATGGTCCCTGCTTTTTGCACATAGTATTCTCCTCAGTTTCGGAATCTGTTGACGGATTGCTTTCAATGGGGCAAAATGTCGGGGATTTCCTCCGTAGAGTTTTTTCGATTCGAATTGCAGGGATAGCTCTGCGCGGGGAGTCTTGGGACTGAGGTGGCCACCCCTTGCCGGATGCACCCGTTGTTCAGAACGATTCGCAGCGTGATTCCGATGTGCCGCCTGTAACTGGGGTCGGCCGACACAATCCATCGACATCTCTTGGCGAGCTTTGGCAGGTCTTGGTGCGCAGGCGGCGGTTGGTTACGTCCGTAGTGTGTGGCCTGCTGCTGCTGTGCCTTCTATATTGCCTGATCGCTCCCAACCAGTACGAAGCCAGCGCCAGGGTAGAACTGCGCACGACGCCTGCATCCTCGCTCAGCCTGAGTGGAACGGAACCGCTGATCTCTGCGTCGATTCTTTCCGCGCCTCTGCAGTTGGAAACGTTGGCCAATGTATTTCGCAGCGATCAACTGGCCTGGAGGGTCATAAACGAACTCAAGCTCTACCAGGCTCCGGGCTTCATGGGAGGATTCGCGCGCCGCTTCCCAGGCTATCGACCCGAGTCGCCCGGCGCGGATGCCCAGGCCTGGCTGCTGGAGAGATTTCAGCGGCGGCTGCATGTGCAAACCCTGCCTCGCACGCTGCTGATTCAGATTCGCTTTCGCAGCAAGGATGCCGCTTTGTCGGCCGCTGTGGTCAACGCGATGATACGTGTTTATGGGCAGCAGGAGAGCGAATCGCGGGTTCAGGCTACGGCGCAGGCTTCGGGTTGGTTGCAGAGTCAGCTCATCGATCTGAAATCGCGTGTCGAGCGCGGCCAGCAGAGGCTGACAACCTTCCAGAACGAGCACGGCATTCTCAGTACTCCAGAGACGCTGGCCAACGGCAAGCCGGGCGAGACTCAACACAACTCCACACTGCTGGAGATCGATGAGTTGGGCAGGCAGTTGGCGGTTGCCGCCAGCGATCGCATCCTGCGCGAGGCTGAATACAGGGCTGCGTCGCAGGGCGATCCGGAATTGGTGATCGCTTCTGACCCGCGCCTGCAGATCGAGAGCGGCAGCTTTGCCACCGCACTGCTGCAACAGATTCACGCGCGCCACAGCGAACTGGAGCTGGAACAGGCTCAACTCAGCGCCGAACACGGACCCAATTTTCCCAGAGTGGTGGAGATTCGCCGCCAGTTGCAGGAACTCGATGGGCAGAAACAGGCTGAAGACGCCAAGCTGGTGGAGCGTTTCCGCAGCGCGTTCAAGACCGCGGCCGATCGCGAGGAGTTGGTGCGCATAAGTCTGAAGAAACGCACCGGCGAAGGCATGAAGCTGAACGAAGCCGCCACAGAGTACGCGGTAATGGTCCAGGAGGCCAACTCCAGCCACGATCTCTATATGCGGGTATTGGAAAGAGTGGAAGAAGCTGGACTGGTGGCCGGCGTGCAAGGCTCCAACATTTCGGTGGTGGATCCGGCGCGGCAGCCGGTGAAGCCGGTGACGCCGGACCTGCCGCTTTACCTGGCCATCACACTCTTTGCCGGGCTGTGGCTGGCGGTGGGAGGAGCGCTCTTGATGGAGATGCTTGAACCCTCGGTACCGCGGGGCGCAGTAGCTCTGCTGGTGGTGCTTTTGGCTGGCGCAGCGGTTCAGGCGCAGGCGCCAACACCCGCACTCGACGGACTGCCCACAGGCGTGGCTCGCATTGCTCCCGCGCAGGATACCAGGAACCTGCCCGCAGCCAAGGACGCTCCCGCGGTTTGGAATAGCCCAGCGGGTGCAAACCAGGCCGGAGTGCTGCCGCTGGCGACCGCACAGTCTTCGACGCCGATGCCGGCTCCCATCGGCCCCGGCGACTTTCTGGATGTCAGCGAATACCACACGCCGGAGTTTCATTCGGCAGTGCGCGTCTCCGCGGATGGCACGGTCACGCTGCCCATGGTCAATGAGGTGCAACTGGGCGGGCAGGACGAGCAGGCCGCGGCACACACCATTGAACGCGCGCTGCTGGCCAAAGGCATGCTGCTGCATCCGCTGGTTACTGTGCTGGTGACTGCCTATGCCGGACAGGATGTGAGCGTGCTGGGCGAGGTGGCCCGGCCTGGGGTTTATCCCTACACCGTCCATCATCGCTTGCTCGATGTGATTTCGGCTGCGTCCGGTCTGGCTCCGAGCGCCGGTCGCCTGGTGAATGTGTTTCATCGCGACGACCCCAAGACGCCGCATCCTGTAGTGCTTGATCCAAGTGGAACCGACGCCGGCTCCGACCACAACCCCGAACTGACCCCGGGCGACACGGTGCAGGTGAGCCGCGCGGGGCTGGTTTATGTAATTGGCGAAGTAGTTCGCCCAGGAGGGTTCGCGGTCGATCCTGCGCAGGGGCTGACCGTGGTGCAGGCGCTCTCGCTGGCCTGGGGTCCAGCGCGGACCGCCGCCACCAGCAAGGCTTTGCTGATTCGCGAACAGAAGGGCGGGCGAACCCTCACCACTCTGGATTTGAAGCGCATGCTCCGCGGCCAGGAGCCCGATCAGCCGGTCCACGACCGGGACATTCTGTTCGTTCCCGACTCGACGGCCAAGAACCTGTGGAACAGAACCATGGAAGCGGCCATTCAATCGGCGGTCGGCGTCACCATTTACTCCGCACTGGTTTATTCGCAGCGGTACTGACAGAGGCTTCAAGCGATGCGCAGAATTGCCTGGGGATTGCTGCTGTTGTTCGCCTTCACGATTCCGTGGGAGTACTCCCTGGATCTGGGTGAACCGCTGGGCAACATTGCGCGCATCGTAGGTTTGCTGCTGTTGCTAGTGGCGATTCCCGCCATTCTTCAGGCCCGGCGCCTGCGCACTGCCGGCCCTTTGCAGTGGCTTGTTCTGGCCTTCTATCTGTGGTTCTGTTGCACATACTTTTGGACGATCGAGCCGACAATG
>CAVZNE010000253.1:0-9878 GCA_963776445.1 Terriglobales bacterium | reverse complement strand
TAGGGCGAGTGGTAGCTGGGCGCGATGCGGACAATCGTGCTGCCCGTGGTGCTGGCTACGCCGCAGGTGGAGAGATCGATGTTGCTCAGGCTGGTGGCGTTGAAGCAGGTCGGATTGGTGATGTTGACCTGCGTCTGAGCGTTCGCGCCGCCGTTCAGGCGTGCGGCGGTGAGCAGGTTGCCCAGGGAGAAGCGGTCATAGAAGAAGCCGTAGCCGCCACGCAGCACGGTCTTGGCCTGCTTGCGGTCCTTGTGGCCGTCGAGGGCATAGGCAAAGGCCACGCGCGGCGCCCAGTCGTCGTGGTCCGAAATGTGATTCTGCGACTCCCAGCGTAGCCCGCCGGAAAGGGTCAGGTTGCGATTCGCCTTCCAGTCGTCCTGCACAAAGAGCCCGGCGTCAAAGACGTTGGCGTTGAAGGCCTCGGCGCCCGTGGTGTAGGTCAGTTTGCTGGGCAGGCCGCCGGTGCCGTTCAAGGCGCTCACGTAGTCTGCCACGGAAGCAAAGGTGAAGCTGCCGTTGAAGTTGGCGTTCGTGGAGTTGGCGTCGCGGTTGTCGCGCAGGCGCATGCCGAACTTGATGGCCTGCTTGCCCAGCGACATGGTGGTGATGTTCTGCAACTCCAGGTGATCCGTGTGATCGCTCGAATGCTGGCCGGACGAACCGCCGCTCGTAAAGGATTGGGGTACCGTAACCAGCGGCGCCGTGCTGACTGGGGTCGTGGACGACGTGTCGCGCAGATACTGGAAGCGCGTCTCGTTCACGATGCGGTCGTTGATGATGATCGAATCGCTCAATTGGATGGTGTTCTCAATCGAGGTCGATGTGGTTGCCTGCGAGGGCAATTGCGTGGAACTGATGCCGCCGCTCTGGCTGTTGCGATAGAACTGGTAGCGCAGGGTCAGCGTGTTCTTCGATCCCAGTTGCAGGTCGATGCGCGGCGAGATGTTGGTATGCGTCTGCGGACTGAAGATGGCGCCCGTATAATCCGGGTTTTCCTGGTACAGATTGGTGGCCGGATCCAGAACCGCGGTATCCGCCCGGTAGACGCTGGCGTTCTGATTGTTGCGCTGCTCCGCGCTGATGAAGAACGAAGCGGTCTTGGAGAGCGATCCATTCAGCGTGCCGTTGATCTGGTAGCTGTGGTACGAGGGAAGGACCGCGGTGAACGGGTTGCCGGTGTTGAAGACGTCGTCGTTGCCTTGCCCAAAGAAGCGGCCGTGCAGCTTGTCGGTGCCCGGCTTGGTCAAAATCTCGATGCGTCCGTAGCCCAGCCGGTCGAACTCGGCGGAAAACGGATTCTGGTTGATGCGAATCTCGCGGATGGCCGACTTGGGCGGCAGTTGCCCGCCGGTAAAGCCGTCGATGTAGATTTGCCCGCCATTGGGTCCTGCCGAGGGCCCCGCCAGTGCCGTCAATTCGTTGGACAGCTCGTCCGGATCGTCGGAAAGTGCGTCCAGGTCTTTCCCCTTCAGCACGATGGCGCTGGCGTTGCCGCCGGCTTCCACGCTCACTGCAGGCGACTCGTCGGTGACCACCACACTTTGCTGTTCCGCTTCAATGGCCATGGCGATGTCCACGCGCTTGATCTGGCCGGCCGCCAAAGGAATGGCGGGCGACGCAAACGGCGCAAAGCCTTCCACGCTGCCTTGCACGATGTAGCTGCCAGGCGTCAGCCCGTTCACCGCATAAGCTCCGGCCGCGTCGGCGGTTGCGGTGCGCACGGCGACGCCTGCCGAAGTAGAAATGGTAATCGTTGCGCTGGGGATGAATGCGCCCGTGGGGTCGGAGACATGGCCGCGAATGGTTGCGGTTGTCGCCGGCACGGGCACAGGCGTTTGACCCTGTACCGCGATAACTCCGGCCAAGCCAACCAGGAGGGCAATCGAAAAATGAAGTAATGAATGCAGTTTTGGATACACGTGTTCCTCGCTTGTTGCTTAAGAATCGGTGGGAGTAACTACTGGGCGGCTTCTGCCGCGCCGGCGCTGGTGCCCATGCTCCAACTGGAGAGCAGGTTCTGGGCTGCGGGGGCTTCCAGCAACGGCTCAACGCCCGCCAGCAGCGTAATTCCGGTCACTTCCGATACGCCCTCGGTGGATACCAGCATCACGGCGTCGCCCTTTTTCAAATCGGCGAGTTGAATGGCCGGGGCCCGGCTCAACATCTGTTGCGGGTCGCCGCCGCCGGGGCCGCTGCCCTGCACGGCCCAATGACCTCCGCCGGGGCCTTGGCCGCCGCGCGGCGCGCCCGTTGAGGCTGCATCCTGCGGTGCGCCCGATCCGCCGGCCGCTGCCTTCAGCCGGGTTGCCAGCATGCGCGCCATCGTGTCCGGCAGACGGCGCATCTGCGCATCTCCGGTAATGTGAATCGTGACCTGCTTCTTGGTGGCCAAATCCTTCACCACCAGGGTGGAAGCAGCCGTATCCAGCGATGTAATCGTTCCCGAGATATTGCGGAAGCTACCTGAAACCAGTTCTTCCGCGGCGATCTCCGTGCCCTCTGCATTCTTGACGCCGCGCGCGCGCAGCTGATCGCCCACATGAATCGCTTCAATCGATGCAGGCTGCGCCGTGTCGTACCGTACAGAAGCCGGCGCGTACCGCTTCAGAATGGTGGCTTTTGTGGTGTGCACGGTGATGGTTTTGGCCGTTGCTCCAGAGCCGCTGCTCAGCATAATCGTGCCGCTGGCGCTGTCCACGCTCTTCACCAGTCCGCCCACGCCGCGCCGCTGCCAGTCTTCGCGGTCCTTCTCCTGCTTCAGAACCACATCCGCCTGCTTGACGGCAATAATTTGCTGCGCCTGGGAAACGGGACCGGGCGCGTCGGCATCCAGCTTCACCAGCACGCGGTCCCCGGTGGCCAGATCGTTGTACGGCATCGTCTCCGCTGCGCTCAGATCCTTTTGTCCGGGAGCGATCCGCTTGATCGCCGCCGTGGAGGGAACCTGAACCTGGTGATCGCCATCCGCATCCGCCTTCACCGTAATCGTGTCGCCGTTGATGGCGGTGATAGTGCCCAGCAAGCGTGCGGGCGTCTGCGCGCGCAGCAGCGGTGCGGCAATCAATAGTAGCAGCAGTGCGACATGCACCCTCTTTACCGGTACACGAACTTTCATTTCGTTCCTCATCAACAAATTCTCCACGCGCCAAATTTCATTTCTGCCCGAGGTGGGAATGTTATCTCTATTGCGATAGACGAACCAATGCGCCAAAAGGTTGAGGCGGCAGTTCCACAGTATGCGGTGTTTGCTTAAGTAACCCTGAACCTGCGTGCAAAACAGGGAGCCATCCGTTCATTCATCACAGGGCGAACCTTAAGCCAGGCTTAAGGTTATCTGTTTGCCCTTTGACTGCACGCTACTTGCTCAGTTCCGCCGTCTCCAGAAAGGTGTAACTTCCCGACGGCGTTGGTATTACTTTGCTCAGCCGCCGGTTATGCACCACGATCGTGTCCCGATACCAGAGATTGATGGACGGCAGATCGCGCGCCAAAATCTGCTGCGCTTCTACATAGTCCGCGCGCCGCCGCGCAGTGTCTGCGCTGGCGGCCGCATCGTCCAGCAGCGCGTCCAAATGGGGATTGGAATAGTGCCCGCGGTTGGCGCCCTTCGGCGAAAAGCGCGCGGTCGAAAAGGCGTAGCTGAAGATATCCGGCTGTTCGTTGCCGCCAATCCAGCGCAGCGAGTACATCTGGAACGCTCCCCGCGTCACGTCGGAATAGAACGTGGCGAACTCATAGCTGCGCAGCTCAAGAGCAATGCCCACTTTGGCCAACTGCTGTTGCAGCACCGCCGCCAGCAGACGCACATCTTCCACGTTGCTGGTCTTCATGACCAGATGCATGCGGATGCCATCGCTGCCGCGGCGGTAGCCTGCTGCATCCAGCAACTGCGCCGCGCGCGCCGGGTCGTAGTCGAAGCGCGGTCCGTCGCCCGTCCAGGCCCAATGGCTCACCGGCAGCATGCTCTGCGCGGTCTGCGCATGGCCATGCATCAGGGCCTGAATAATGAGCCCGCGGTCGATGGCGCAGGAGATCGCCTGCCGCACCCGCGCATCCTTCAGCAGCGGATCGCGCAGATTGAAGGCCAGGTACTGGATCTGCGTGCCAACCGTGTCCTTCACCTGCAAATTGGGCCGGCTGGCCAGCACCGGAACCGAATCCATGGGCAGGGAATTGACAGCCACGTCGCCCGATCCCTTCTCCAGTTCCAGCGATTCCGTAATCGCATCGGGCACCACCGCAAAACGTACGCGCTCAATCTTGGGAACTACCGACCAACTTTGTGGATTGCGCTCCAGAATCACGTCCTGATCAATCTGCTGGCTCACAAAGCGAAATGGCCCGGTGCCCACCGGATGCTGCCAGAAGTCGCGCCCGCTGCCCTCGGGAACAATGCCCATCGCTCCGGTGGAAAGATTCGTCAGCAGAAAATTGTCCGCCTGCTTCAGATGGAAGACAACCGTCTGCTCGTCTTTTGCCTCGATCGTATCCACGGCCGCGTAGGCCGCGGTTTTGGGCGAGATGACGGCGCCGGAGCGCATGGAGTTGATGGTCCACAGCACGTCGCGCGCCGTCAGAGTGCGTCCGTCGTGGAAGCGCACGCCCGCGCGCAGATGAAAGATGAGCGTCAGCGGATTGGGCTGCTCCCAGCGCTCGGCCAGGGCCGGCGTGAAATGGAAGCTCGCGTCCCGGGCCACGAGGCCGTCAAACAGCAGTTCGTCGATGTGCTCGGATTGCCCGTCCGTTCCCACGCGCGGATCGAGATTCGAAGGGCTGCTCTCGATGAGAAAGACCAATGTGCCGGGGTCGCGCTGCGTTGACCGGCAGCCGGACAGCGACAGCAGAACGGCGGCGAGTGCAAACAGCTTACGCATACGCCACCTGGCCCAGAATCGCCGGCCTTGCGGCGCCGGTCGCCGCGGGCACATTGCCGGGCAGTTGATGCCATGTCTGCCAGGCCAGCAACGCAAATGCCGCGGCCTCCTTGGCCTCCACCGGCAAGCCGAACTCCTCGCTCGCGGCGAGTTCGCACCCCAGCGGTTCCAGCCGCGCGGCCAGCATGGCCATCAGCGTATGGTTGCGCGCGCCGCCGCCAGAGACGATATAGTCCACGCCGCCCTTCATCTTCCTCTGCACGAACAGCTTGTAACTCTGCGCGATTGTTTCAGCGGTCAGCGCCGTAGCCGTGGCCAATGCGTCTTCCGGCTTGCCGCTGTGCTTTTTGCATGCCGCCAAAAACTTCGCGGCATACTCCCGTCCAAACTGCTCGCGCCCGGCGGTGCGCGGCGGCTTCAACTCAAAATAAGGATTGCGCAGCGCCGAGGCCAGCACCGGCTTCAGCACCGTGCCCTCCGCGGCAATTGCTCCATTGCGGTCGAACTTCTTGCTGAACAGTTGCTGCGCCAGCGCGTCGATCACCATGTTGCCCGGTCCGTTGTCGAAGGCAATCACCGCGTCCGGCCCGGCTCCGGCGGGAATCGCCGTCAGGTTGGCAATGCCGCCGATATTCTGCAGTACGCGACCGCGCCGGGGATGCGCGAACAGCGCGTAGTCCAGCAGCGGAACCAGCGGCGCGCCCTGCCCGCCTGCCACCATATCCGCGGGACGAAAATTGGAAACTACCGGAATTCCCAGCGTCTGAGACATGATGGCGGTTTCGCCCAACTGCCAGGTACAGGCAAAGCTTCTTCCCGCATTGGCCGCCGCGCGCGGCTGATGGTAGACCGTCTGCCCGTGGCAGCCAATCAGGTCCAGCTTCCCGTCGTGCCGCTTCAGCGTTTCTTCCATGGCATCAGCGTAGGCAATTCCCAGCCGCCAGTTCAGCCGCGCCAGTTCAGCCGTTGAAGTCGACCCCGCATTCATCGCCGCCAGCACAGAGCGGCGCAACGGCGCGGGAAAATGGAATCCCTCATGCGCAAGCAGCGTGATGTTGGGCCGCAACTTGCCCGGCGCAATCCGCACCACGGCCACATCGATTCCATCTGCCGATGTGCCGCTCATGATCCCGGCCACGGTCATTGTTTTCGCTCTCATGCGGGCTGTTCCTCCATAGCGGGTTGAGCCTTTTGAATCGTCTCGCCGAAGCGCAGAATCTTCGTGCGCAGCGCCTCGAATTGCTTCTCTGTCAGCGCCTTCGAGATTCCGCCCGCAAACAGCTTGGCCCGCTGCCGCGCCATCTGCTTTGCCCGCGTCAGAAGCAGCGTGCGGAAAGCCGCAGAGCGCTCGCCCTCGGCCAGCAGCGCCTCGTAGGCGCGCAGAATCAACTCCGGGCTGTGGCAAATCTCCAGCAAATCCATCCCCGCGCGCACCGCAGCCACCACGGCCTCTTCCAGGGGCAGAAACTTCAAAATTCCGCCCATCTCCAAGTCGTCGGAGAAGACGATGCCCTTGTAGGCGATTCGTTTGCGCAGCACCGTGGTAATCCAGTAAGGCGATGCGCTGGCAGGCCGATCTTTTCCCGGCGTATGGGAATAGGCCGCGTGATTCACCATCACCATCGGCAACTCGTCGCGCAACTCGCGATAGGGAACCAGGTCCTCCCGGTTCAGTTCGCGCAGGGTGCGCCGAATCTCCGGCGTTTCCAGGTGTGAATCCAGCGTGCCGCCGCCCAGACCCGGAAAATGCTTGCCGCAACCCACCACCCCCTGCTCTGCCAGCCCGGCCAGAAAGGCGCGTCCATACTCCACCACGCCCGCAGCTGTAGCCGCCGCCGTGCGCGTGCCCATCACCTTGGCCGAAGCGGGCAGTCCCAAATCCAGCACCGGAGCCAGCGTGGTATTGAAGCCAAAAGCCTTCACCGCCCGCGCCACCAACTCGCCCTGTTCGCGCATCAAACTTGTTTTTCCTGTTGCGCGTGCCGCAGTCGCCACCGCCTGTGCCGAAGGCATCGCCGCCAGCGCGTCGCGCAGCCGGTCCACGGTGCCGCCTTCCACGTCGACGCAGCGAAAACTGTGCGGCGCACTCAGCGCCGCAGCCTCACCGAGCAGCGCCCGCGTCTGCCGTGCGTCTTCAATGTTGCGCCGAAACAGAATGATCCCCGCCGGCCGCACCAGCTTGAGCCACGCGCGCTCCAACGCGGTCAACTCCGTGCCTCCCAGCCCCACCACCAGCAGGCTTCCCGCGGCCTTGCGCAGATTTGCCGTCATTTCGTTTCCTTTAGTTCGGTCTGCAACTCTTCCAGCAGATTCAGCGCCTGCAACGGCGTCAGCGAGTTCACGTCCGTCGCTTCAATCCGGTCCACAATCCGCTGCGAAAGCGGCGTAAAGATCGTCAACTGCACCGGCTCCGGCTCGGTCTCCACCTGCACGCTCTGCCGCTCCTGCTTCTCATGCTGCTGCAGCACGCGCTTGGCCCGCTCGATCACCGCCGCCGGCAATCCCGCCAGCCGCGCCACCTCGATGCCATAACTCTTGCTGGCCGCGCCCGGCTCAATGTTATGCAGAAATACAATCCCGTCCGGCGCTTCTTTCACGCCCACGCGCAGATTTCGCACGCGCGGCAGCTTCTCGGCCAGCATGGTCAATTCGTGATAGTGCGTGGCAAACAGCGTGCGCGCGCAGGTCTCCGCGTGCAGATATTCCACCGTGGCCCAGGCCAGCGAAAGCCCATCAAACGTGGCCGTTCCGCGTCCCATCTCATCCAGCAGAATCAGCGAGCGGTTGGTCGCGGTGTTCAGAATCGTCGCCGTCTCGGTCATCTCCACCATGAAGGTGGAGCGGCCGCGCGCCACGTTGTCGCTGGCCCCGATGCGCGTATAGATGCGGTCCACCAGGCCAAAGCGCAAACTCTCGGCCGGCACAAAACTGCCCATCTGCGCCAGCAGGACTAACATCGCCGCTTGCCGAAGATAGGTGCTTTTGCCGCCCATGTTAGGGCCAGTGATGAGCAATAAACTCGGTCCGTCGCTGCCTGCGTCGAGAAACAAGTCGTTGGCGATGAATCGCCCCTCGCGCGTCTCTTCCATCCATTGCTCAATCACCGGATGCCGGCCCGCCACGGCCTCAATCACTGGCTCCTCAGCAATGGTGGGCCGCACATAGCGCCGCTGCGCCGCGAGATGCGCAAAGTTGGTCAGCAGGTCCGCCTCGGCCACCGCCGCGGAACTGCGCCGTATGCGCCCCGCAGCCTCCAGCACCGCGCCGCGCAACTCGGCAAAGATCCGCTTTTCAATTTCGATGGAGCGGTCGTGCGCGGTCAGTATTTTGACCTCGTATTCCTTCAGCTCCGGCGTGGTAAATCGCTCCGCATTCACCAGCGTCTGTTTGCGCTCGTAGTCGGCCGGCGCCAGCGCCCGGTTGGCCTTGGTAATCTCGATGTAATAGCCAAACACCGAGTTATAGCGAACCTTCAGCGAGTTAATCCCCGTCCGCTCCCGCTCCCGCTCCTCGATGGCCGCAATGGCCTGCCGGCCGGTCGATGAAATGCCGCGCAGGTCGTCCAGCTCCGCATCAACGCCCGCGGCAATCAGCCCTCCATCGGCCAGCGTCAGCGGAGGCTCCTCCACCAGCGTCCTGTTAATCCGCGCCGTCACGTCAACCAGCGTGTCGAGATGTGCCGAAATCTCCCGCCAGCGCGCCGACAGCATCGCGTCCAGCGCCGTCTTCAACCCCGGCAGCCGGCTCAAGCTCGCGGCCAGCGCGCGCACGTCGCGCGGTCCGGCCGAATCCAAGGACAGCCGCGCCAGCAGCCGTTCCAAATCCAGAAGGCCAGAGAAAGCGCGCCGAATCTCTTCGCGTTTCAGCAGATCGCCGTGCGCCTCGCCCACCGCCTCGTAGCGCGCTTCCAGAGCCGCGGCGTCCACCAGCGGCCGCAGAATCGTGGCTCGCAGCAGCCGCTTGCCCATCGGCGTCTGGCACGCGTCCAGCGTGTGAAACAGCGTGGCCCGGTTGTCCTGGCCCATGAACAGCGGCTCCACCAGCTCCAGGTTCCGCACCGTCACCTGGTCCAGCTCCAGCGCCGTCGAGTGCTCTTCAAACTTGAGCGAGTCCATGTGCAGCGCCTCGTTCTTCTGCGTCGTGCGCACGTAGTGCAGCACCGCGCCGGCCGCAATGGCCGCCGCCGGATGCCGGTCCAGCCCAAAGCCTTCCAGCGAGCGCACATTCAGTTGCCGTTCCAACAGCGGCACGGCAAAGTCCCGGGTCCAAACCCAGTCCTCCACCCGCGTCCGCGCCGGAATCCGCTCCAGCAGCGGCGGCAGCTCGGCGCTCGCGGCCAGCAGCACCTCGCTGGGATTGGCCAGCAGAATCTCGTCCACCGCCTGCTGCCGCGCCCCCGGCCCGGTAAACTCCGCTGTGCGAAATTCGCCGGTCGAAACGTCCAGCAGGGCCACGGCATACAATTGCGCGTCGCGGTGGGCCGAGGCTGCTCCATGCTTCTCGGCCGCGCTTCCCGGACCGCGTCTTTTGCCGGCCACCGGCTTCGCCTCGCGCCCGCTCTCATACAGCGCCGCCAGAAAATTGTTCTGCTCCTGACCCAGCGCGGCGTCCAGCGCGGTTCCCGGCGTCAGCACCCGCGTCACTTCGCGGCGCACAATTTTCTTGGTCAGTTTGGGATCTTCCATCTGGTCGCAGATGGCGATGCGGTAGCCCATGCGCAGCAGGCGCGTCAGGTAGCCTTCCACCGCGTGATACGGCACCCCGCACATGGGCTGCGAGCGCTCCCGGTCGCGCGCCGTCAGCGTCAACTGCAGCTCCCGGCTCACGGTCACTGCGTCGTCGTAGAAAAGCTCGTAAAAATCCCCCATCCTGAAAAACAGCAGGGCATCGGGATTCTGGCGCTTGGCCGCCGTCCACTGGCGCATAAAGGGCGTCAGCTCGTGAGCAGGCTTGTCGATGGGGTGAACAGCGGGAATCGGCTCCGGGTGAGCCTCATCCGCAAGA
>CAVZNE010000252.1:0-3928 GCA_963776445.1 Terriglobales bacterium | reverse complement strand
CAAAACTCCTTCATGCGAAACATGGGAGACGCCGGCAACCGGGAGGATTGGCGGCGTCATCCTGGACACATCGAGCATACGCCGTACATGCGCGATGCAGTTTGTTGTCAGCAGGCTTTTGACCGCTTGATTTCGTGTCCTTGAGATTTCTGCTTTCCCATCCATTCGCCAGAAAAAGGCGAATGGATGGGTCACGGAGTTGATACCAATTCACGCTGTCAATGACCTAGAATACGAAACGCACAGCTCCTTGCAACTCGCGCTGGCCGTATGCGTTCGAAATCTGCCCAAAGCTGGAGTTACCCGCATCGATGGCGGTCGTTCTTGGATTATAAAAGTTGGGATGATTGGCCACGTTGAAGGCCTCCAGGCGCAGTTCAATGAACTTGCTTTCATGCACGGGTATGTTGCGAACCAGCGACGTATCCAGATTGATGAAATGCGGACCGATCAGAGAGTTTCTTCCCGCATTGCCGAATGTCCCCGCGGGCTGCACGGTAAAGGCGCTGGTGTTGAACCACTGCTGCACGGTTCTGATCTTGGTGCCGTTCGGATTGGGGCCGTTTGGATCTCCAGTCTGATTCGGGCGATCGGCTCCGTTATACGATCCGCTCTGGTTGCTGGCCGCATCGTATACCGTGAAGGGCCGGCCGGCCTGATAGCTGAATATACCGGAGAGCTGCCATCCTCCAACGACGTCGGCAAGCAGTCCGCGCTGCACATAGCGCTGGCCATTGCCGAAGGGCAGCTTTGCAACCGGAGCAAACACCAGCCGCTGACGGGTATCGAAATCCGACAGGCCATATTCGCCCCTCAGATTGTGACTGTCTTGCGGCGTTCCGCTGGAGGAATCGCTGCCACTGCCTTGGCCGGGCGCATTGTCCAGCGACTTGGAGTAGGTGTACGACAGCAGGTAAGAAATGCCGTCGGAGTAATTCTTCTGCAGCTTGGCCTGTAGTGAGTTGAAGTTGGAATTCGCCCTGCTCTGCACATACGAGATGGTGCTGAACAACGGATAGGCGCGCAGTGACTGCTTGGGAGTGGCCGTTGGCGGCGCGACGTTGGCATTGAGCCCGGCCACGCCCTTGGTGCCTTTGCTTCCGAAGTACGTGACCTCAACCAGTGTTTTGTGACCCAATGACTGCTGTACTCCGAGGCTCCACTCATCCGTATAAGCGGTGCGGTAGTTGTGGTCCACAGCCAATGCCGTCACAGACTGCGTCAACAGGGACGTTGGAAATGCATTGTCCACCGTGATGGAACCGGATGTCGAGGATGAACTGGAATACGGACCAGCCGTGAAGGTTTGCGGGTTGGTGAAAGGCAACTGCGACTCCGCGGAGCCAAACACGTTTCCAATCAAGGGCGCGTTGTAGTACACGCCAACGGAGCCGCGCACGACGGTGCTGTCCTTCTTCAATGGCTGCCACGCGAAGCCGAAGCGCGGCGCAAAGTTGTTGTAGTCGTAATTCCAAAGGTGCTGCGGCCCGCCCTGGCCCGCTGTATCGAATTGCGAAGTGATCAGATTGAAATTGGAGAGCTGGTTCTTTGCGTCCTTCAGCGGCTTGTCCAACTCCCAGCGAAGGCCGTAATTCAATGTCAGCGTCGGAGAGACCTTCCAGTCATCGGCGACAAACAAGTGATAGCTGGCATAGAGATCGTGCACGCGGGGAGCAGTGGTCTGACGGCTGGTCTGATACGGAAGCCCAAGCAGCAGGTCGGCCAATGAGTTGTTGGTGGTGCCCAGGTGCGAATTCTTGTTGACCGAATTCAGGCTGGCCGAGTTGAAGGTGAGGGCTCCTTGACCGTAATGCACCACCGTGCGGTTGCCGCGATAATTGAACAGGTCCGCGCCGAACTTGAACGCATGCGCGCGATGCACCCAGGTAAACGTGTCGACAAGATCGTAGTGGTTGTCCGCTCTGTCTTGCGGCAGGCTGGTGGAAGAGCCGAGCGTGGAGAAACCGCTGACCGAGGTATACGGAAGCCCCTTGTTATTCGCGATCGATGAATCGGCAAAGACTCCCGTCAGTCCAGCGAACTGAATGGTGTAGTTATCCTGCTGCACGCGGGGCTGGCGCAATCTATCGTAGCCGAGGCTCAGTGAATTGATGCGCGACGAGCCAAAGATGTGGGTCCAGGAGGCGACTGCCAATTGCGAAGTCTGATTGGCGTAGCAGCCGAAGTTGGGCAGAACCGCGGTGCCGCAGGTGGAATTGCTGGGTTCGAACGAGGGGTCATCGAACCAGTTGTAGTTGCCGAAGATGGAATCCCTGGATGAGATGGTTTCATCTATGCGGAAGGAATGTTCATTCATGGTCTCCTTGCGCGTTTCGCTGAAGTCGTAATTGCTTGCGGGAGACGCGCCCGTCGCTGTGGGCGTGCTGGGCGCAGGGAAGTAACTGGCGACGGTCTGGCCGATCTTGGCCGCCGCGGAATTCCACTCCGGCAGCGAGGCCAGATTGTAGTAGCCCGTCGTGGGATCCTTGGCCACCGCCGTTCCGGTCTCGGGATCGTAAATCTGCGTTGTAAACAGTCCGTTGATCATGTCCGGTGTGGGTACGGTAGCCAGGCTGGTAATCTGCTGGCGGATTCTTTGCCCTTCATAAGCATAGAAGAAGAACAGCCGATCCCTGAGGATGGGACCGCCGATGGTCGCGCCAAAGGTGTTCTGTTTGAAGACCGGATTCACGCCGCCCTGTTGCGTAAAGTACGGCTTGGCATCGGTCGCCTGATTGCGAAGGAACTCATAGGTGCTGCCGTGAAAGTGGTTGCTGCCGTTTTTAGTCACAATGGAAAGCTGGCCGCCCGAGTAGCGCCCATATTCTGCGGAGTAGTTGCCGGTAATCAGTTTGAATTCCTGAATGCTCTCGACGGACGGCCGGAAGGACGGTGCGCCCACAACCAGATCGCTGTCGAACACGCCGTTGACGATGATGTTATTGCTGGTCTCGGTTGAGCCCGCGACGTTGAAGCCGCCGCGATAGTTATTGGTAGAGTTTTGTCCCGGCGGAAAAGCGCCCGGCACTAACTCAACAAGGTTGTAGAACTGGCGATTGCTGAGCGGAAGTTCAGTGACCTTGGCGTTATCAATCAGAGTGCTGATGGAAGAAGACTCCGTCTCCGTTACCAGATCGTCCGTTTGAACTTCAACTGTCTGCGATACCTGCCCCGGCTTCAGAGCAATATTCAGTTGCCTGGTCTGCGCGATTGCCAGCGTGATTTTGGAGGTCACTGCTCGATCGAATCCTTCCGCTTCCGCCGCAAGTGCGTAGGTTCCGGGCAGCAGATCGTTGACATAGTATCGGCCAGAGCTGTCCGTCTTCACCTTGCGCAGCGTATTCGTTTCGGTATTGGTGACGGAAACATCCGCATTGACAATGGATGCACCAGATACATCGGTGACCACGCCATTCAACGTGGCTTTCGTGATTTGTGCATGACCGGCCAAGAGAAACAGGAAGAACGCAGCAGCAACCGCGGCCATGGACGCGCGATGGAGTGCTTTTGAGAACATGGGGAAATCCTTTCAGGCGTATGAGCAGAGCTGTTCAAGGCGCCAGCGCCGATCAACGACGCAGCGTGGGTTGATCCTGCAAGCTTGAAGAATCGGGCGCATGAATCGCACAAGCTGACAGCCATGTGCTGACCGAACCTGACGTTCAGAATCGAACCGCTATGAAGTTGTGAGGAAATAAATAGGAATGGATTAACAACAACAAGCAAAGAACATGTGCACCGGGCGGCGCATCATTGGGGCGGACTGTATCGAGGCGAATTGTGTCCGAGTTTTGAGCATCATTTCGTTTTACCGATTGACCAGACTCTACCATGGATCATTTCGTCATGCAAATCGTATTCTTCATTTTTTCTTTCGCAGAAGGGTTGTAGCCGAGAATATTGCATGGTATAAAGTGCATATGAATTG
>CAVZNE010000251.1:0-6069 GCA_963776445.1 Terriglobales bacterium | reverse complement strand
AGAACCGAGCTGAAAACATTGTGGCTCGCCCTGAATCCAACAGTGCTTACATTCGCCACATTGTGGGCAATGGTATCGAGTGCTTGGGTGCGGGCCATCAGCCCGGTACAGGCTGCGTAATATCCACTGCTCATTCTGACGCCTCTGGCAAATAATCTGCACGCCAGTGGCCAATTCAAACCATGTCGGCTTTATCTCTCATTTCGCTTATTTTCAGCGCGAAATACGGAATATACACAGGATTCGCAGCCCGTGGATGAGGAGAAGATGAGAGGCCCATGAGATGCTTCGTCTTATCCGCACACGCGCAGGATTCTTCCTGTTTTTCAGTTCAATATATGGTGTGAAAATACAGAGTCCGAACGCCGCATACCCGGAATACATTTCCTGGTGGGCATGCTGATCTTCTAGGACTGTGACAGCATGAATTGGTATCAACTCCATGCCCATCCTTTCGCCTTATTTCTGGCGAAAGGGTGGGAGAGAACAAATCTAAAAGGCACAAAATCATGCTGTCAAAAAACTAGCCTAAGCCAACGGCAATGGGTCTTGCGCCCCAGAATGCGGATGGATCATTATCATTCCGGGTGCAGACGAGCTTGTGCGCTGAGGTGAGGATAAACCTCCAAACCGGCAATGCGGAGGAATCGCAGGTTCCGTGCAAGGCCGCGCGAACAAACAGGGGCAGCGACTCTTCCATCGCAAGCAGAATACCTTGGTCCTGCCCTTCGCGACCGCACAATGGCCAGCCAAGTGCGGCCGGGATTGTCCCAACTCCATGAAGCAGTCCGACCAGGTACGCATCGTCCGGGGAGATGTCCTCGATGGACTCTGCGACGAGTTGAGCGTATTGGGCTATCAGGCGGCAGTGCTTCCAAACCGCAGTCGTCGCCGAATGTTCCCAGTCGTCCACAAAGGTTCGAGCAGAAATTGCTCCAAACCACGCATCTACGTCCAGACTGGCAATGCATTCGCCTATCCGGCTCGGACGTTCTGCGGCATTGTCATATTCTTTGCCTATCAACCGTAGAATCAGGATCGTTGCTCCAACATCGCTCAGAATCAGCTCGGAGACCTTATGCAAATCGACAAATGGCTCTTGCAGAAGCATGTCCAGTCCAAGGACCGTTGCCGACATGACAGGCACCGCATCCAGCAGATCCGTCTTCTGCGGCGCGGGCGCGTTCTGCTCACGGAAGCCCAAGGTTCGCCATGTGGATGACTGAATCCAGCCTGGATCAATTACAGAGTAGGTCGCTTGAGTGGACATTCTTTCGCACCTGTTGACCCCTTATCGGCACGGGAGTCTGCTTTGTGCAGAGAAAATCCACATTTTCTTTGTTTGGCCAAAACTATTCTCAACGCGCAGCGGAAATCGGAAGACTGACGGCAGCGCGCTTCACAGGAGCAGCGTTCACACCGCCTTGAAGAGAAGGTCAACTTCACTGGGACCGCACTTCAGGCGCGCCCACAAGTACTCCTTGCACTTTTCGATGGAGGCTTCATCCGCTTCGAGATGGATTCCATAGCTGCAAACGATGTTTGCTATCTCCGCTGAAGAATGGACGCCCTCGAACTTTACCTCGTTCAAAGCCAGTTCTCCGCACTGCTGCTGCTCTTGCTTCCTTTGTCGCATTTGATTCTGAAAATCGCTGGGCGTCACGAAGCATGGTTGTGTCTTGCATCCGGTCATCTTCTCAATGGCATAAAGCAACCCGTACTCGACTCCATGGACGAACCCCACAAGCAGCAGATTCGTCGCAGCCACGTAGTGCAGGGGAATCGCCGAGTAGAATTGCATAAGCGCCGTCGGAATACGGACACAGGGCTGCATCGCATGCTTCGGCACCTCAAAAACAGGGCAGCCCCATTGGGAGGCGCGTACAGCGGTAATCTCCTTTTCGCTCACGGAGCCGCGCCGTACCAGGAGTTCGCCTATATCTCCACCGTCTTCTTTCTGTTCTGCCCTCACTTCTCGTAATTCTGTGCTGGTCAACAAGCCACGGCTGATCAGCATCAGTCCCAGCGGCATGCGCTCGACACGGCTCGGCTGGTCTTGTCCCGATGTCACTAACTCCGAAAGCTCCTCTTCCGCCGCCGATGCAAAGCAAATCGAACTGCAATACCACCGGTCGCGCATCATGATCCCAACCTTATGCGCGGAAATATGCCGCAGTGTCAGCGATCGATGGCAGTTCTCACAGTTCAGCGTGATTGGCTTGAACCAAGCCACCAAGGCCTTCGTTGCCAATGATGGGATCAGTTTCATATTTTCCACACTTCCTCCCCTGCACTCTCTCCAATTGCGACCGCGAATCGTACTCAATTCAGCGCAAAGGGAGAGACCTGTTGCGAGACCTCTGTTACGCGAAGGCCATAATTGCCGTCGATCACTACCGCTTCGCCCCTGGCGATCACCATCCCATTGAGAAGAAGCTCCACTGGCTCCTCCACCTCGCGATCAAGCTCAACGACAGATCCGCTGGTCAGTTCCATTACTTCGCGGAGTGTGAGCTGCCGTTTCCCGAAACGCAGGGTGACGCTCAGCTCAACATCCATAACCAGATCCAGATTTATCGGCTCTGGAGTCAACCCGTCCCCAGCAGCCTGGTTGGCCTCGCTGGCTTCCGTTGCTCCGCTTCCAGCCTGGAAATGTGGGGATAGAGCTTCTGTCAGTTCCGGATGGATATACATCGCAATCGAAACGCGGCTGTCGGAGTCATGGGAAGCGGTAATCTGGATAATGCTCGCGTCTTTGGATGGTGAATAGGAAGATAAAGACGCCCTGATTGTGAAAGATCCATACTCCGGCTCCAGTGCGGCGCATAACTCACTCACCGCCGTTTCGAGGAGTCTAAGCAGTGCATCGCCCTGTTCAGTTCCGAATTCATCGGCGGTCTTCCCCAGCAGCATCGATCCCAGCATGGCGGCTTCGGCGCGATGAAACTCCAGCAGAGCTTCGCCACTCAAACTGCCATCGAGCATTAACATGATGCGAACGGGATCAGGTTCATCCGGTGTCGGGTCTGCCGCGGGTATTGCGGCTATCTGCCAAGGCGATCCGCTCGCCTCAGTCATGGCTGTCACCAAGGCACTAAAAAAGGCGTTCGTGAAGAGCTGGTAATTCTTGTATGCTGCCTGACTGGTTGTCATGCTACTCCTTTGCCGCGTCCGGTTCTTGCAGCCTGGATGTAAGTTGCGCGGCCTTCCGCGGGCCGTTGCGAACGGGCAGCGCCTCAAATATTCCCACGTCTTCAACGGTAAGCCGGCCGGCCCCTTTCACGGGAGCCTTCATCTTCAAGATTGTTCCCGGCTTAAGGCCAATCAGGTCCTTCACCTGGACCCGCATGTGTGTTATATCCGCGGCCACAACAAAATCACAATCGAGAATTCGCTCGCGAAGACTCGGACGCTGCAGTATGCGGAGGCTCGACATCTTCTTGGACTTCGCCGCATTCAGATGCCTCAGAAGGAAGCCTACGAAAGACGTTGGTAGAACGATATTGAATGGTCCGGTTGTTTCCCCCACTGTCATCTCGAACATCAATAGCACAAGCTTCTCGTTCATCATAAATACCTGCTGAATCATGGCTGGCTTGATGCAGCGGCTGGGCGTTAATGTGAGATTCAACGTCTGCCACGCGCGTTCTATCTGCCTTACAATGAGGACCGTAACACTCTGCATGATCTCTTCATCGAGTTCGGTAAGCTCACGCGCCTGATCCGAGGCTGTTCCCGCTCCGCCGAGTAGAAGGTCGATGATTGGATAGACCAGCGCAATGTCCATCTCCATGAGAAGATTGCTCTCCATCACATTAAGCGCACAGGGCAGAAGGTAGTTGTTCGAAGCCATGGCGCCTATGTAGTCTGCAATGGCCATCTGTTCCAGCGACTGCAGTTTCAGGCGCAGCGTCGCGCCAAGGTAGAGTTCCAGCGCCGTGGTAACGTTAAGGGCAAATTTCTCATGCTGGGTGGTTAACGTCCGAGCGTTTTCATTCGATAGCCTGCCCGCATAGCGGAAGTTGCAGGAATGAATGGCTCGCGGCTTTGGTTGCGGCGCGCTGTTCTTTGCTGGATTCACTGTTTTGACAGATGCGGGCGATTCGATCATGACTACCCTCTATACTGGCGGCTATTGGAACTTTGAACAACCGGATGCAGACTGCTTGCCGGCGTCGCGGCCCCTTCGCGGAGCTGGCTGAGTGAGGCGCGCAGCTTGACCATAGCGGCGGCGTGAATTTGCGAGACTCGCGATACCACGATACCCACGACCTGTGAAATCTCTTTCATGGTCAGTTCTTCCTTGTAATACAGCGATAGAATCAGCTGCTCTCTCTCTGACATTTTGGATACAGCTTCCGCAAGCTGGGCCTTCCTTTCGCCTTGCAGGCAAAGGTCGAACGGGTTGTCGTCGCCTGAACTCGCGGCGGATTCGATCAGGTCGTACGACTCGGAACTGTCGCGGGATGGGTCGGAGCGTTGCCCAACCAGGTATAACCCATCCAGTTGTGTCAGCGCGTTCTGCAGTTCGTCGACGCCCATGTCCATATCGGCCGCTATTTCTTCTTCCATTGGCTGCCTTCCCAGTTTCGATTCAAGTTTGGCAACCGATGCAGTGATGGCTCGTCCCTTTCTTCGCAGTGTGCGAGATCCCCAGTCCAGCATGCGAAGACTGTCGAGGATTGCGCCACGAATTCGGAACTTTGCAAAGGTGGAGAACTGCGCGTCTTTCGAGCGATCGTAATTTCGGCATGCGTCGATCAGCCCAATAACACCCGCCTGGACAAGGTCCTCCATATCCACATTCTTGGGCAGCCGCTCTCGGATTCTCGCAGCAACGTAATAGACCTGCGGCAATTCGCGCATTACTAGGTCATTGCGTTCCTCCATGGAATCGTTACTCGCACGGTAAGCCAGCTCTGCTGTTGTCATTGCATTACTCCCTTTGTAAGGTACTCATATTTGCCGCTCGATTCGTGGCTCTGTTTTCCGTTTCTTATGTTCTTGCCTGCCTCTGGCTCTGTCCCTGCCGATTTCAACGAAGAACCCCCACAGATTGAACCTGCGTGAGTGCGGGAATCTCCGCAGGGGAGATCACCACGATCCTGGGAATGAACGGCTCCAACAGGCGGTGAAGGTAGTAGCGCCCAGGAGAAGAACAGAGCAGTACAGGAGGTGCGCCGCTTATCTCCTTTCCAAAATTCGCATGCAATCCATCCAGCACGCGGCGTGCCAACTTCACCTGTTGCGGCGTCGATATTGTCTGGCCCTGCGGAAGATTCGACCCGCGCAAACATTCATCTTCGATCGCCGTGTCGAGAGTGACGACCTTCAGCTCGCCCTGTTCGTTCAACAAGGGACGGATCAAGGCCCGTCCCTGCGTGTGGCGAACGGCTTCGACCAGTGCAATCGTGTTTTTGTTGAACGAGGCCGTATCCACTAGAGTTTCCAGGATTGTTCCCAGGTCGCGGATCGATACTTGTTCGCGCAGCAGTTGCTGCAGCACCTTCTGGACTTCACCGAGGCTCATGAGTTTTGGGATCAGCTCGTCGGCCAGCTTGGGGTGCGACTCGCTCAGCCGGTCGATGAGCCTCCTGGTTTCGTGTCGCGACAAGAGTTCATACGCGTGCTGCTTGATCACCTCCGAAAGATGAGCGGAGAGGACAGAAGTCGGATCCACAACAGCATATCCAGCCGCGATGGCTTGGGCCTGCACCTGGGGAGCAATCCACTTTGCCGGCGAATTGAAAGCGGGTTCCAGAGTGTTCTGGCCCGGTAGATCGGGCGCGTTGGGATTGGAACTGATCGCGAGCAGACAGTTCCGGCGCAACTCTCTGCGCGTGAGTTCGACTCCGCGCAGGTAGATCACATACTCCTGGTCCCGCAGAGAGAGGTTGTCTGTGATGTGGATCGACGGAACCAGAAAGCCAAGCTGCTGGGCAAGATTCTTCCGCATGGATTTGACTCGCGATAGAAGTTTCCCTCCCTTCTGCGCGTCGACGAGCGGCACGAGGCCGACTCCCACTTCGAGCATGAGCTCGTCGAGCTTCAGCACCGCATCCATGGGAT
>CAVZNE010000250.1:0-5020 GCA_963776445.1 Terriglobales bacterium | reverse complement strand
TGGCCCGCTTTGGCAACGAACCCAACCTTCTGCTGGGCGCGCAGGCCACCCAGGCCCAGGTGGCAACGCGCCTGTCTTCGGCCACAGCCATTCACTTTGCCGGCCACGCCGCCCAGCAGGACGGCGGCACGCGCCTGCTTCTGGCTTCCGCCAAAACGCCGTCTGCTGGCGACCGCCCCTACCTGGACAGCAGCCTGCTGCGCAAACATCCGCCCAGAGCCGCCCGTCTGGCCGTCTTTTCCGCCTGCTCCACCGGGAAGAAGGAAGAAGGCTGGAATCACGGCATGGGCGACATTGTGGACACCCTGGCCTCCCTGGGCGTTCCCGACGTGGTAGCCACCCGCTGGCAGATCGACTCCGAATCCGCCGTGCCCATGATGGACGCCTTCTACGGCGGCCTGACCCGCGGACTCAGCGTGCCCCAGGCGCTGACCGCCGCGCGCCTCACCCTCAGCCGCGATCCGCGCTACCGGCACCCCTACTACTGGGCCGCCTACTACGCCTCCGGCCAGGGAAACTCCGACCTGCGCCAGGTCTTTCATAGCAGCAAGTAGCCGGGCACAATCAGCAAAAATGCGGATGTCCTACCCTCAACACAAAGCGGCCGTTCCACCCTCAACAAAAATAGCGGGTGCCTCACCCTCGCGATGGTTTTGTTTTTGTCGCTAGCGGCAGTTTACCGGCTAAGCCGGCAAGGGCACGTGTAAGTTGTTCTTTTAAAGTGGTTTGTATTGCCGGTTCTGTATTACCTGCGTGGGGTACTACCGAGCTGATCCAGGCCGATTTCCTGCGCCAGCCTCTGTTGCGGCAGCGATTGCTTGGACAGCACCGTGGCCACGCGATTCGGTCCCTTGCCGCCTTGGGGCGGGTACAGCAACGTGTATCTCTGGATCTGGCGCAACTGTTCCAGTTGGTAGCTGACTATAGCGATTCCAGAATTGGTGTACCTCGGAACCCATCCACTCAAGTCGGTGCGAGCCTCAACGAGCGACGACCTTGCACCAGGTAAACGGGGCATAACTATTCTGGAATCGCTCTAACTCGCCCACGAACTGCGGCGCGAGCCAGCGGGCGATGCGCGGCTTGCCGTCGACGCGGGCGCTTCGACGACGTAGTAGCAGAGGGTGTTGGCCTTTTTCTTCTTGACGAGGGACGCCATACAGGGCAATACGTGCAATCGGATAATGCTGCGAACGTAAACGCTTTTAATGCAGAAAGTTAGCCCAACCTGCCAAGGTCGGGACTCTGGTTTCGCAGTAAACTCCCGTAGTGTCCTGTCTTTGAAATTCAGGCAACAATCGGCAAACGAAAACGCAGGTCCTACGACTCCCTGCGCTTCGCTCAGGTCGCTCAGGCTGACAAGCATCTATAAAAAACCAGGGAGCTGGCGCTCTAAATCCGCACCAGCTCGCGCTGGATGCGGCCGGTGACCCAGGCTTTGCCGGGGGCGGTGAGCATGTCGATCTCGCTGCGCACGCCAAACTCCGGCAAATAGATGCCCGGCTCGACGGAGAAGCAGGTATTGGGCAGCAGGCGGCGTATGTCGTGGGTTTCAAGGTTGTCGAGATGCGCGCCGGGACCGTGAATCTCCTGGGCGATGTTGTGGCCGGTGCGGTGGGTGAAGTATTCGCCGAAACCTGCGGCGTTGATGACGTTGCGGGCGGCATCGTCGGCCTCGAAACCGCAGATGGGCTGATTGGCCGCGAAGGCCTGCTCCACCGCAGCGATGGCGGCGTCGCGGGCGTTGCGCACGGTTTCAAAGACCAGTTGCTCACGCGCGGAAGGCTCACGGCCCACGACGCCGGTCCAGGTAATGTCGTAATAGATGCTGCCGGGCTTGTCGAGCTTGGCCCAGATGTCGATGAGCAGAAAATCGCCCTCGCGGATGGGCGAGCAGTGGGCGGCGGTGGCCTCGTAGTGCGAGTCGGAGGTGTTGGCGTTGACGCTGACGTCAGGGCCGTTGGCCCACACCAAGCCTTCGCGGCGCATGGCTTCGCTGAGCCACTGTACGTGATCGAACTCGGTGAGCGCGCTCTTGCCGCCGCTCGCAGGCCGCAGACGCCGGCCGATCTCTTTCCAGCCCTCGGCGACAATGGCATCGATGGCCCGCTGCGCGACGCCGTGGCTGGCGATGGCGTCGGCGGTCAGAACGGCCTCAAACTGGCTGACCAGGTCGGCGGAACTGGCGATTTCCTTGCCCAGGGAGCGCAGAAACTCGATGGTTCCGGCATCGACCATGGAGACGTACATGATGGCGTTGTTGGGCGAGTACTGCATGGCGATGCGCTGTGCGCCGGAGAGCATGGACTCAATGCTGGCGGCCAGCTCCTGCCAGCTTGAATATTGGACTTTGGAGCCGGGTAGCGTGTCGAGGCGTCCCTGCTCAATGCGGTGAACGAGCTTGCTTGGCTGGCCCACGGCGGGCACAAAGTAGTACCAGCGGCGGGTAATGTGGGCCTTCTCGTCCAGGCCGAGGATGCTGCCGCCGATGGGGTCGCGGTGATGGTGGTCGTAAAACAGCCAGCCGTCGAAGCCGGCCTCGCGGAGAGCCGCCTGAATCGTATCGATGTTCATACCGGCATTTTACGCGCCGGGGTCAGGCGGCCTGGAGTTCGAGCAGGATGGCTGCACCGCAGGGTTCCAGGTTGACGGCAGAGGCGCGGCCGTTGTGTTCGCGCAGGATGGTGGCGCAGAGGCTGAGGCCCAGTCCGGCAGTCTCTTCGGAGGCCTGGGCGGGAACAAAGGGGTCAAAGGCGCGCTCCGGATCGGGGAAGCCAGGGCCGGAGTGGGCTATCAGGATTTGCACCATGTTTCCTTCGCAGGTGGCTTCAAGGCGGATCGACTTGGCCTCGTTCTGGGCCGGGCCCTGCCGCTCCACAGCGGCAATGGCAAACTGCAGGCAGTGCAGCACCGCCTGGCGCAACTGCTGGGTATGGCACAGGACCCTGGGCAGTTCGGGAGCGATGCTGAGACGGAACTCGATGGAACGGCGCAGGAACTCGGAGCGGTGCAGCTCCTCCATGTCGGCCAGCAACTCGGTGACCGAGACGGCGGCCAACTGGTCGTTCTGGTGCCGGGCGATGCGGGACAGGCTCTCCAGAGTGGAGCGCATGCGGCGAGCTTCGCTCAGGATGGACTCCACGCCCTTGCGTTCCTGCGGGTCGAGCGAGGAGGTTTCTTCGAGCAGCGAGGCATAGCCCAGGATCACCGTCAGGGGATTGTTCAATTGCTGGCTGACATTGCCGGCCAACTGGCCGAGGCCGGCAAACTTCTCCGAGTCGATGAGCTTTTCAAGCATGGCGGTCTGGCTGCGGACGGCTTGCAGCCGGGCGGTGAGCACCTCAACGGGCAGCAGGTCGTCGGCACGGAGGGGTTCCTGGGGTGTGCGCAGCCCGGAGAGCAGCAGTGCGCCCTCGGTGGAGCTGCGGCCGGCCATGGGCACGGCCAAGGCTGCGGTGAAGCGCAACCGCTTCAGGTCGTCGCCGGGGATGAGCCAGGGCGTCAGGTCGAGGTTGAGCGTCTGGCTGCGATCGACGGCCGGCGGCGCGTTGCCGTTGGTTAGGAATGCGGCAGCGGGAATCCGTGCGGCCAGTGCGTCCAGAGCCGTGGCCGTAGCGGCGTCGAGCCCGGCAGAGCCGGCCAGGCGGTAGCGTCCCGCGCCTTCAATGAGTAGCGCGGCCTGGGCAAACCGGCTGTGCGCCGTCACCGTCTCGCAGATTCCGCCGCACTGGTGATCGAAGTCCTCTACCCGGCGGCGGGAGAGGATGAGGTTGCTATAGGCCTCCAGTTCCAGGCGCGCCCTGCGTTCGCGGTTCCCGGCGGCCTTGTTTTTGGCCAGTTCGTCCTCCAGCACCAGCAGGATCATGCCCAGTGCGGCAACCACCTTGCCCATGACGAGGATCCGCATCAGGGCGAGACTCAGGCCCGGATTGGCGGCAATGGAAGGGAGAAGCTGGAGAATGGTCAGCGACCAGGCCACAAAGCCCAGCGCGCTCAGCGCCACGGCAGGAGACAAACGCCGGAACGTGAAGACCAGCAGTAAGGCGGTCATGATGTGGTTGGCGCTCTCGATAAAAGTGAGCGGCCAGGCGGGGCCCAGGGCAAAGAATAGCCAGAATCCGAAGAGGCTCAAGACAGTGCAGTAGCTCGCACTGAGCCAGATGGGGACGCTGCCTTTCTGGATAGCCCAGAAGAAGCAGGGGACGAACGCGACAAGCCCCAGAACGGGAAAGACCAGATTCAGCGGCGCCCGCAGCGCAATGCCGTGAAACACGCCGAACAGGAGTATCGAGTAGACAACCAGCGGAACGATGTAGGGGATGACGTAGAGGACATGGAACCTGCCAACGCGAAACCGCAGCGGCGAAAGCGAGGCGAGAAACAGGGCGGAACTGATCAGGATGGAGGCCTGGCCGGCGGTTTCCAGCCAGTAGTGGGAGCCATTCGAGAAGTTCCACCAGCCAAGGGGATAGAGCAGGACCATCCGGACGATCGCAAACAGGAACCCGAGGAACCATAGCAGGGTGCGGGTATCCCGGAAACGCAGATACAGAGATCCGAAGGCGGGCAGCAGGAGTGCGGTCAGGACGAGCGCCGGAACGTGATAATAATCGGGCATGGAAGCAGAGAATCTCCTTCACATCACATCGGCGGAAACGCGGTGGCCATGACAGATTAGAACGGGCTTGGGGAATTTCGCTTGAAGGGTGGGCCGTCTGCCCACTGGCCGCTGAGCGTCCTAATCTAATTCTGGAACGCTCTGGAGGCTGCGTCCATGCGTCTAACGTTGTAGTTGGCAGAAGATTCCGCAATCCGGAATACGCCAATGGGCGGGAATTGCATTCCGCGAAGACAAAAGGGAGAAATCCAGGTGCGAAATCGATGGTTGATGGCGGTTTTGGTGGCGACAGGGTGCGCTCTGACCGGCGCGGCGCAGAACAAGGACAGTTTTACGCCGATGGCGCTGGACGCGGGCTTCGGGGCCATGGACATCACTGCGCCCGCCATGGCGCCGGAGGAG
>CAVZNE010000249.1:0-6791 GCA_963776445.1 Terriglobales bacterium | reverse complement strand
CAGCACGCGCAGCACGGCGTTTTCGCCGTGCACGGTGGGCATGATGGAGACGCGGAAGTCGATCAGCCGGCCTTTATACCGCACCCTGAAGCGTCCATCCTGGGGCACGCGGCGCTCCGCAATGTCCAGCTCGCTCATGATCTTGATGCGGCTCAGAATGGTCGCGTGGTGCTCGCGCGCAATCGGCGCCATGGCCATCTGCAGCACGCCGTCGATGCGGTACTTCACCACCACGGAATCGTCGTTGGTCTCGATGTGAATATCGGAGGCTCGTCGCTCCAGCGCGGTGAAGATGGTGGTGTCCACCAGACGGATGATGGGGCTGATGTCTTCTTCGCTGGTCAGCTTTTCAATCGAGATGTTTTCGTCGCTGTTGTCGTCGCCCGTCAGCACGTCGAAGGTCAATCCTTCACTGGCTTCGTCCAGCACGCGCTGCGACTGCTCGGTCTTCTTCAGCAGGTCGGTGATCTGCGTCAGCGTGGCCACGCGCGCAACAATGCGATGGCCCAGCAACCCGGCCACCTCGTCCAGCACCATCAGTTGCGAGGGGTCGCTGACGGCAATCACCAGCGCGTCCTGCAGTTGCTCAATGGGCACAAAGTTGTAGCGGAACATCAGCTCAACCGGAACCGTGCGCAGCAGCTCGTGCTGGATCTTGAAGTTCTTCAGGTCCACAAATTCCGCGTGGTAGCGCGCGGCCAGAGCTTCGGCTTGGGCGCGCTCCTCCTGACCGGAAGGCAGCGGAGCAGTAGGCAGCGTAAGCAGTGTTGCGTCCGACATGATTTATCCCTGACCCCCGCCGGTCTGTCCCAGCGAGAAGATCGGCAGATACAGCGAGATGAGAATGAAGACCACGACCACGCCCATGATCAGCAAAATAGCCGGTTCAATCAGCGCCAGCGAGGCGGTCAGCGCGGTCGAGACGTCTTCCTCGAAGAACTCGGCCACCGAGTTCAGCATCTGCGGCAAGGCGCCCGTCTGTTCGCCCACCGTGATCATCTCCGAGGCCAGATCGGGAAACACCCCCGTCTTGTTCAGCGAATCGGCCAGGCTTTTCCCCTCTTGCACCGTCGAAACCGACGCGAAGACGGCTCTGGACACCCGCCGCGACGAGATCGAGCGGGCTGCCGTCTCCAGCGAAGGCACCAGCGGCAAACCGCCCGTCAGCAGCGTGGAAAGCGTGCGCGCAAACAGCGCCACCTGGTACTTCAGCCAGATCTTGCCAAAGATGGGCGTCTTCACCCGGAACGCGTCAATAAAATCCTTGCCCCGCTCGGTGATTGCAAATCGATAGGCGCCGAATCCCGTGCCGGCGGCAATCAGAAAAATCCACAGCAGGTTGTGGTTCAGCCACTTGCCAAAGCTCAGCAGCGCCACCGTCATGGCCGGCAGCTTCGACCCCATCTGGTCGTACAGCACCGCAAACTGCGGAACCACGATCGCAAACATGAAAAACATCAGCAGCCCGACCAGCGTCAGCAGCACGGTCGGATAGATCAGCGAACCAACCAGCTTCTTGCGGAAGGTCAGCGAGGTCCGCTGGAAGCTCACATAGCGCTCCAGCACCTCCTGCAGGTTGCCCGAGCGCTCGCCGGCCAGCAGCGTGGTCGTGTACATCACCGGAAACCCGGTCTGCGCCTCAAACGCCGAACTGAGCGCATCGCCGGTCTTCACCCGGTTGGAAATGTCGTTCAACTGGTTGGCGAAGTGGAGGTTCTTCTGGTTCTTGGCCAGCATCTCCAGCGATCCCAAAATAGGCAGACCGGCGCGGATCAGCGTCAGAAACTGCTGGTTGAAGATGAGAAACGGCTCCAGCTTGACCTTGCGCCGCGAAAACAGGTTGATCGTGCTGCGCGCGCGGATGGAGAAGACGTGATAGCCGGCATGGGTAAACCGCAACCGCAGCTCCTCCGCCGTGGCCGCCGTCTGCACCTGCTCCTGCACGTGGCCACGCTCATCGGCCAGCTTGATTACGAACTCTGCCATCGCTCCCTGCGCCGCTGCCGCGTTCCCCGCGACGCCAGCCTTCCTTTACAGATTTCTCTTGGTCAAGGGTATCAGTCTCAACAGCACGATAGACGAAACCAGGGCCCCAAGCGTTCGCCGTTGGGAAGGCGGAATCGGGCAGTCCCGTCACGGAACAAGCATTCATCCGCTTGTCCGCCCAGGTGCTGTCTCTTCCAGGACGCCGCGGAGATCGCTTCAGGGGTGGGTCAATCCTTCATGCTGGATCATGAGGAGCGGGGCCAGTACCCACTGGGTGCCCCAGGTCTCGATTTTGAGACCTGGGAAAGCATGATCTAAAGATCGAAAAATCAAGCTGTCAGCGACTCAGTACCCGCAAGCCACCAGCCAACTCTCGGTCAGCTCCAGCGTGGGCTTCTTTTCCGCCAGCATGGTCGAGTAGGCCAGTTTCACCAGCACATCGGCCTCCACATTTACCGGCGCGCCGGGCGTCAGTGTATGCAGATTCGTCCGCCAGTAGGTCAGCGGCAGAATGGCAATCGAAATCGCCTCGCCGTCAAAATCGGCGATGGTCAGGCTGATGCCCTCAATGGCCACCGACCCCTTCAGAACCATCCACGGCCGCACATTCTCCGGCACTGTCACCTTGAGCGTCCAGTCAGTCGTCTCGCGGTCGAATTCCGGGCTTTCCTGCGAAATTACCGGTTCCAGCGACGCCAGCACCCCGCAGCCGTCTACGTGGCCCTGGACAATATGCCCGCCCAGCGGACTGCCCGCGGCGGTCGGCAGTTCCAGATTCACTTTCGACCCGATGGCCAGCGAACCCAGCGAAGTGCGGTCGAGGGTTTCCTGCGCCAGATCGGCGTGGAAGAGCGTTGGGTCCACGTCCAGCGCCGTCAGGCACACGCCGGAAACGCCCAGCGAATCGCCCTCGCGCAGCCGTCCGGCCAGTCCCGGAGCTTCAACCGTGATCCTGTGCACTCCGCCCCTGCTCTCTACGCTGATCAGGGTGCCCGTCTGTTCAATGATGCCGGTAAACATGGTTCCATTCTAATGGAACAGGGAACAGGGAACAGGGACAGGGATAGGGATAGGGGAATTCGTAATACACCCGGAACTCGCCGGTTGCCCCAGACCCCGCTTCTGGGGTCTGGGGCAACCGCAAAAGCCAATATCGACAGACAGCCTATTGATCCGGCCCATAAATAGAAGCACCGTGCCCCATCCATTTCGCAGGCTTTATCGCGAAATGGGTGGGAGGGCAATAACACTATTTGAGGGCCGGATCAATAACAAACCCCTAACCCCTGCTGTTCTCCCACGGGTCCCGCAGCAGCGAGCAAAGTCCCACATCGTTCCCGTACCGCTCCACCTCGACCTCCGCCATGCGGACGGGCAAAGCCATGCCGCGGAAGGCCGGCACGGCATCCGATCCCATGATCTGCGGGGAGACGAACAGGTGTACGCGATCCACCATGCCGCCCGCCAGCAGCGCCGTATTCAGCCGCGTGCCGGTCTCGGTCAGCAGGTTCAGAATGCCTTCCTCGCCCAACTTATCCAGCACCTTGCCCAGCGGAACGCGACCCGCCTCAGCAGGAAGCACTTCCACGCGTACGCCGCGGCTTTCCAGTTCGTGAATGCGCGCCTCGTCGTTGGAAACCGTGAAGACCACGACGTCGTTCTGCGCCGAGGCCACCATTTTGGAGTCCAGCGGAATGCGCAGCGCCGAGTCCAGCACCACCCGCAGCAGCGGACGCCGCCTGCGCAGCCCGCTGCGGTCGGTCAGCATCGGGTCGTCGGCCAGCACGGTATCCACGCCGGTCACCGCGGCGTCGGCCTGCCAGCGCAGCGGCTGCACGGCCTGCCGCGCCACCTCGCTGGTAATCCAGTAAGGCTGGCGCAAATTGTGCACGCCTTCGGGCGGAGCAATCCGTCCGTCCAGCGTCATGGCCACTTTCATCAGCACCAGAGGCCGTTTGTGCTGGCACCAGCGGGCAAAACCCTCGTTGAGCCGCCGCGCCTCGGCCTGGCAAACGCCCAGAGCCACTTGAATGCCCGCCGCGCGCAGCCGCTCCAGTCCATGTCCGGCCACGGCCGGGTTGGGGTCGATGGTGGCGATCACCACGCGGCTCAGCCCGGCTTCAATCAGCGCTTCGGTGCAGGGGCCGGTGCGTCCGGTGTGGTTGCAGGGTTCCAGGGTTACAAAAGCCGTGCCGCCTTTGAGCCGCTCACCCGCATGCTGCCGGGCGATTTTCAGCGCGGCAACTTCGGCGTGGTCCAGCAGGTCGTACTCGTGCCAGCCTTCGCCCACCACCTGTCCCGCGCAGTCCAGAATCACGCAGCCCACGGCGGGGTTGGGCGAGGTGACGGCAATACCCCGGCGGGCCAGTTCCAGCGCCCGCTTCATCCAATAGGTGTCTTGATCGGTGATGTTCATCGTGATTTCTTTCCTTAGAACTGTGGCCCCGAGCACTGTACAAGTTTTGAGGAGGTGCGGTTTCCCATGCTGCGGAAGAATGCTGGGTCACAGGCGAAAATCGCGAAAAGCATGCCGCAGGGTCTGAATCCCGCGTTGATTTAAAGCGACTTACGGCACGACTGAGGTCGTGCCCTGACGCTTATCGACGTCTCAAGACTGACACTTGGGCGTCCTATCCCAGCAGCGAATCCACAAATGCCTCGGGCGAAAACTCCAGCAGATCGCCCATCTGCTCGCCCACGCCCACAAAGCGTACCGGCAGGTTCAGCTCCCGCGCAATGGCTACGGCAATGCCGCCCTTGGCCGTGCCGTCCAGCTTGGTGAGCAGGATGCCGGTCACTCCGGCCGCCTGGGTAAACAGCCGCGCCTGTTGCAGCCCGTTCTGTCCGGTGGTTGCGTCCATCACCAGCAGCACTTCGTGCGGTGCACCGGGAATCAGCTTGGCGGCCGTGCGCCGCATCTTGTCCAGCTCGGCCATCAGTCCGGTCTTGGTGTGCAGCCGTCCGGCTGTATCCACAATCAGCTCGTCGATCTTGCGCGCCTTGGCCGCCGTGGCCGCGTCGTACAGCACGGCAGCCGGATCGCCTCCCTGACGGGTCTTGATCATCTCCACACCGCTGCGCTCGGCCCACACTTCCAGTTGCTCGATCGCCGCCGCGCGGAATGTATCCGCAGCACATAAAAGCACGGAGTGCTTCTGCGCGCGAAACCAGGCCGCCAGCTTGCCCGCCGAAGTCGTCTTGCCGGTGCCGTTCACGCCCACCAGGAAGGTGACTTTGGGTGGCGCATCCGGCGCGGGAACGGGTTGCCGCGGAGCCTCCAGAATGGCGCACAACTGGGCCTTGAGCAGCGTGCGCAGTTCCGCGCCGCCCTCAATCGCCTGATGCCGGGCGCGGTCGCGCAGCGCTTCCAGCACCGTGGCCGTCGTCTGCACCCCAAGATCGCTGGTCAGCAGCGCCGTTTCCAGCTCTTCGAGGGTTGCCTCGTCCACCGTGCGGGTCAGCGCGACAATGTTCTCAATCTTGGCGGAAAACGATTCGCGAGTGCGCGTAACCGCCTGCTTCATGCGGCTGAACAAGCCCGCTTTGGGCGCTTCGTCCCGCGTCGCGCCGGTTTCAGGTGCGGTGTCCGGCGTGGCCGGCACGTCTTTCTTCTTGCCAAAAAACTTCATCATGGAGGTTTCCAGATTCCAGTCTAGGGCATCCGGGCCGTATGTTTCTTCTGCCGAGCCGATGACCGGGCGATCGCAGGAATGCCATGCTCCTCAAGCCAGTTCCACCCATAGCCAATGCACAGCATCAACCGCGACTTCCCGACGGGCATCCGCAGCCGCTCTGGAGGATCAACCGCAATCTTCCCGGAGGGAAGACACAAGATAGTCGTCCACTAGCTTTTCCGACCTGCCGTGGATGAAACTCCGGGTGCCCCGCCCTCGCCACGTTCTTGTTTTTGTGGCTAGGGTGGGCAGGCATACACCTTTCAACCATCCTTTGTTTTGTTGACCTAACATTCTTGTTTCTTTCGAGCCCCCGGCTAGCGGCGCGATGCCCTGGTCGTGCTTGCCCACAGGGCCATCCTCGAACATCCCCGCAAAATGCTGTACGCTCAAAAGAGGAAATCCAGTCTGGAAGCCCACATTGACCCTGATCCCCACTCCATCGCCCCGTCCCTTTCACCTGTCCAAGCCAGAGAACGCGCTGCACTGCGGCAAGGTTTCAATCGAAGCCCTGGTCAAGCGCTACGGCACGCCGCTCTATGTGTACTCCGCCGATCAGATCGCCGAGCGGCTGGGCCTGTTTCAGCAGGCGCTTGCGGGCCGGGAACACCTGGTCTGCTATGCGGTCAAAGCCAACTCCGCGCTGGCCATCCTCAAGCTGCTGGCGGATCGTGGCGCAGGGTTCGACATTGTTTCCGGCGGCGAACTGGAGCGGGTAATGGCTGCCGCGCCTGAGGCGGTTTCGCGCGTGGTCTTCTCCGGCGTGGGCAAAACGGCGGCGGAGATCGATCTGGCGCTCAAAGCGGGAATCCTCCAGTTCAATGTGGAGGGCGAGGCGGAGCTGGAACTGCTGGCCGTCCGCGCCGCCAAGCTCAAGCGCAAGGCCCGTTTCGCCCTGCGCGTCAATCCCGACGTCTTTGCCGACACCCATCCCTACATCTCCACCGGCCTGCGCGAGCACAAGTTTGGCATCGACATCCGCCAGGCGCTCCGCGTCTACAAAAGCGTGGCCGGCAATCGCTGGCTTGAGCCCTACGGCGTCAGCTTCCACATCGGCTCGCAGATTCGCTCGGCAGCGCCTTTTGGCGCGGCTATGGAGCGGGTCAGCAAGCTGGTCGGCCAACTCCAGCG
>CAVZNE010000248.1:0-3505 GCA_963776445.1 Terriglobales bacterium | reverse complement strand
ACTGCCCGCCTCCAGTTCCCACACCATGGTCGGCTCCATCATCGGCGTGGGCGTGGTCAACCAAATGCTCAACACCCACACCGGCACCTCAGGTGTGGACTGGGAACAGGCCTTCAAAGTCCTCAAAGTGCTGCTCATTTCGCCGGTGATCGGTTTTGGCGCCGCCTTCCTGCTCATGTTGCTGTCCAAGATCCTCTTCCGGTTCCCGGCGCTCTACGAGTCGCCCAAGGACAACCAGCCGCCGCCGTTCCCCATTCGCGCCCTCATGGTGCTCACCTGCACCGGGGTCAGCTTCTTCCACGGGTCCAATGACGGACAGAAGGGCATGGGCCTCATCATGCTCATCCTCATCGGCACCGTTCCCACCGCCTACGCCCTCAACCACGCCGGCACGCCTCACGATATTCAGGAGTTCATTGCCGCCTCAGAGCGCGCCGGACACATCCTCGACCGCCATGTGGACCGGAACGGTATTCTCGGCCCCGATGCCCGCGCCGAAGTGACCGACTACATCCGCACCAAGAAGCTGCAGCCGGACACGATTCTGGCCCTCCGCGAACTGGTCGAAGACCTCAACCACGAAGTCGCCCTCTACAAGGCTTACAAGTCGGTTCCCGCGCAGGATCAGACCAACGTCCGCAACGACATGTACGTGGCCAGCGAGGCGATTCGCCTGATGCAGAAGGAAGGCAACCCGTCCTTCACAGCCGACGAAAACGCCGCCCTCAAGACCTACAAGAGCAAGGTGGACAAAGCCACCAAGTTCATTCCCGATTGGGTCAAGGTCGCTGTGGCCCTGGCTCTGGGATTAGGCACCATGGTCGGCTGGAAGCGCGTCGTGGTCACGGTGGGCGAAAAAATCGGCAAGGAGCCCATGACCTATGCGCAGGGCGCCTGCTCTGGACTGGTGGCCATGGGCACCATCTTCGCCGCGGATAAATGGGGCTTGCCGGTTTCGACCACCCACATTCTCAGTTCCGGTGTGGCTGGCACCATGGCAGCCAATGGCGGCGGTCTGCGCCTCTCCACGGTCCGCAACATCGCCGCCGGCTGGGTTTTCACCCTGCCCGCCGCGGCCCTGCTCTCGGGCGTACTCTACTGGATCTTCCGTTCCATCTCCTAGCGGTTACGCCCCTGCCGCAAGGCTTTTCTCAGTCAACCGCTTCGTAACGCAAAAGGCGCGTCTGGAATTGCCGGACGCGCCTTTTTTCCTTACTCATACAGCGTTGGCTTCAAGCGGACTGCGCCACCGGCTGCATGCGCCGGTGTCCGCCTTCCGGCTGCGCCAACATGCGCGTCTTGGGAGCTTCCAATGCATCGCTCGCCGGGTCCATGGTGACGACCGGCTCGGCCGCTGTCTTCTCCAGGGAGACGCGGCCCTTAACGAACGCGCCATCCTCGACGCTCATGCGGGCCGCAATCACGTCTCCGGTCACAGAGCCCTCGGCGCGAATATCGAGCCGATTCGAAGCAACGATGTTGCCGAAAACCTTGCCCAGCACCAGCACATCGCGGGCGGCTATGCTGGCGGTCACCTGGCCGTTGGATCCTACGGTAACCAGGTTGTCCGGGAGGTTGATGCTGCCCTGAACGCTGCCGTCAATGAACAGCGGCTCCGTGCCGCTGATCTCACCCTTCAGGATGAGGCCCTTGCCGAAGCGGGCTTCGTCCATCGTAGAGGTCACCTTGCGGAGTACGGGTCTGAGTGGCGGAATGGCCGGTAACGGGCGCGCGAGCTGCGAGGCAGGGCAAACTGAGATTGGGCTGTCAGAGCTGGAATTCCACATGGCGTAAATGCGACTCCTTTTCCGTTCGAGAGGACAGGATGCTCCTTGCGAGGGCTGGCATTTCTTTCTCCCCGCAGAAGCTGCCGTCTTACCTATCGGCAATCTGGCCGCCCTGTTCCTGCAGACTTGCCTTGGGTAGTGCAAATGGATGTCCAGATTCAGACCAGATTGTTCTACAGCTCTAATGTGAAGCCTCTAATAATGCCCGCCAAACACCTCTCGCATTTGCAAGATTGGCCCTTCGATTCCGCCATAATTCATTTCCCTTTCATCTGCTTCCTATATCCATTGCTCTGTCAGGAAGTTGCCGCCCCCGCGCAACTGGGCTGAAACTCATTCCAAACAATGGAGCGTCACCATGTCCGATTTGGCAACGACGGTCGAAGATCTGCCCCCAAGGGCATCGATTCTTGATAAAAAGATGAGGAAATCCCACGCCATGATCAGTGGCGGCGTTGTGATTGCCGCGCTGGTTATCGGGATCGGCTTCATCGGCTACAGCATTGCACAGGACTTTGCCGGCATCACGATCAGCAACTTCTGGCCGTATGCACTGTTGATTTTTGCGCTGTTGATCGCTCTCGGCTTTGAGTTCGTCAACGGCTTTCACGATACGGCAAACGCCGTCGCCACGGTTATTTATACGCACTCGCTCGATCCCAACATCGCCGTGGTCTGGTCGGGAATGTGCAACCTGGCCGGCGTGCTGGTCTCCTCCGGCGCAGTAGCCTACGCCATCATCACGCTGCTGCCGGTCGAACTGATCCTTCAGGTCAGCGCCGGAGCAGGCTTCGCGATGGTCTTCGCGCTGCTGATTGCCGCCATCATCTGGAATCTGAGCACCTGGTGGTTCGGACTGCCAGCTTCCAGTTCGCACACCATGGTTGGCTCCATCATCGGCGTGGGCATCGCCAACCAGCTGATGAGCATCCACACCGGCACCTCGGGTGTGGATTGGGAGCAGGCCACCAAGGTCTTCAAGGTGCTGTTGATTTCGCCCCTGGTCGGCTTTGGCGCCGCCGCCCTGCTGCTGCTGCTCTCCAAGGTATTCATTCTCACCAAGTGGGCCAAAAGCACGGCCCTTCTCTACGATGCGAACCATAAAAAGCTTCTCTGGGCCTTCCTTTCCGTCGTGGTTACGGGAGTTCCCGGGTTTTATGTCTTCAACCTGGCCGCGCCGCTGGTCTTTGGGCTTTTCGGCGCTCCGGGTCAGGCCGTCTGGGTGCCCATCCAGCATTTCGAAGCCTGGAATAGCCCTGTTGGGCTGATCGCAACCATGTTCCTGGTGGGCGTCGCCGGTTTCTACGCGCTGGCCCTGTTCGCGAGGATCGTGATCGAAAACGCCGATGTGCTCTTCACCGCGCCCAAGGGCAGTACGCCTCCGCCGTGGCCCATTCGTGCGCTGCTGGTCTTCACCTGCTCGGGCGTCAGCTTTGCCCACGGCTCCAATGACGGACAGAAGGGCATGGGCCTGATCATGCTGATCCTCATCGGCACCGTCCCCACCGCCTACGCGCTCAACCACGCCGTCACCGGCCACGACATTCAGGAGTTCGTCGCCGCCTCCCAGCAGGCTGGGCAGGTCCTTGACCATCACGTGGACAAGAACGGCATCCTCGGCGAAGACGCCCGCGCCGAAGTCACCGACTACATCCGCACCAAGCAGATCCAGCCGGCCACCGTTCTGGCGCTCAGGGAACTGGTCGAGGATCTGAACC
>CAVZNE010000247.1:0-4967 GCA_963776445.1 Terriglobales bacterium | reverse complement strand
TGTAACCTACTCGTTCAGTTACGTATTTGTAATCCACTTCCTGCGCCGGCTCCGCCCCTTGCACCGCGGTGGTCCAGATCGTCACTCCCGCCGCGCGCAGCCGCTCAAATCCATCTTCGGCGCTCGCTGCAATCAGCGGAATCCGGAACACGCTTCCTGCCGAAGCGCGCACCGCCTTGGGATTCCAGGCGCTCACCGTCCCAGGCAAACTCAGCACGCCGTCCGCCCCAAAAGCCTCCGCCGACCGCAAAATCGTGCCCAGGTTGCCGGGGTCCTGCACGCCGGCCAGCACCACCACCAGCGGCGCGGTGCTGCCCAATAGCTGCTCCCAGGCCCAGTCCGGCGTCTCCACCAGGGCCGCAATGGCCTGTGGAGCTTCCGTGGTCAGCGCGGAGTCCAGCAGTTCCTTCGGCAGCAGCAGAATCTCCGTCTCCCGCGGCAGCTTCAGCCCTTCCAGCAGCCCTTCCGCGCCCTGCGCCACAAACACGCATTCCACCCGCAGGCCGGCGCGCAGCGCCTCCTCCAGCAGGTTCGGCCCCTCGATTCCGGCCAGCGCTGCGCTTCTCGCGGCCGGGGTGGGCCAGCGCGCGCCGCAACTCTTTCAGCCGGGCATTCTGCTTACTCTGTATGATGCGGATAGGCATCGGTTCGAAGACCTCTTCTCTAGCCGATTCTAGCCTGTTTGTCCGCCGGACAGCGGACAGCCGCGTTGCCAGACCGACTTGCACCACGGCTGGTGCTGTGATAGTTTCCGTCTTTATGGCGTCTTCATTTCGGGAACTGAGGTAGACCTTCTTGTCCGCGGAGATCTTGCGCGTCCATCCCGATGAACCCCAACCGGACCGGATCGACTATATCGTCTCCTGCCTGCGCAAGGGCGATGTGGTTGCCCTGCCCACCGACACCTTCTACGGCCTGGCGGTGGACCCGGTGAATCTGCACGCCGTCGAGCAAATCTACAAGATCAAGACCCGCCAGAAGCACAAGCCGCTCTCGCTGCTGATCGCCTCCGTCTCCCAGGCCTACGAGCTGGCGCGCGACACCGACCCGCTGCTCGACAAGCTGGCGGAGCGCTTCTGGCCCGGCCCGCTCACCATCATCGTCCGCGCCGGCACCAAGCTGCCCCTGCGCTCCACGGCCAATACCGGCAACGTGGCCCTGCGCGTGCCGGATGCGGCCATTCCGCGCGCCGTGGTGGAGCGCTTCGGGCTGCCCATCACGGCCACCTCGGCCAATCTGCAGGGAGCGTCGGAGTGTACCAACGCGGCCTGCGTCCGCGACCAGATCGGCGACCGCATTCCGCTGATCATCGACGGCGGTCCCACCGGCCACGCGCAGCCCACCACCATCGTCGATCTCTCGCTGGGCCCGGGCCGCTGGGAGATTCTGCGCGAGGGCGCCATTCCCACGCACGAAATCGTCATGGTCTTGCAGCGGTAAGAGGGTCGGACGAATGAGACTGCGCATGAAGCGCCGGGTCAAGCCAAAACGCCGCAACTGGATCGCTCTGCGCGGCGCGTCTGCTGTTGCTGCTGGCGCTGGCCGTGGCGCGTTCTGGGCTGGTGCCGCTGGGTCTACGTGCAGATTGAGAGCTACGCCGGCCAGGATCAGGCCGCGCCCGTCCGACGCCATCGGCGTCTTGGCGCGGCGGAGTACGACGGCCGGCCCTCGCCGGTCTACCGCGCCCGCCTGGACCACGCCCTCGCCCTCTACCATCGCGGCATCGCCCCGCTCATCATCACCCTGGGCGGCAACGGCGGCGACCAGTACACCGAGGGCGCCGTGGGCCGCGAGTACCTGATGGGCATGGGCGTTCCCGAAGCAGGCCATCATCGCCGAAACCGAGAGCCGCAATACCGAGGAATCGGCCCGCCGCATTGCCGTGATCGCCCGCGCCAACGGCTTGCGCCGCCTGGTCATCGTCAGCGACGGCACGCACCTGTTCCGCATTCACGAGATCTGCGCCGCCGACGGGCTCGAGTGTCTCACCTCGCCCCGGCCCCGCGTTCAGGTCGAAGGCGGCTCGCGGGAGATCGAGCGCATCGCGCACGAAATCCTCAGCTACACGGCCTGGCGCCTGCACCTGCACTGATGTGCGGAGTCCTAATCGGTCAAAGATAGATTGCGGCAAGACGGGGAGTCTTACTTTCCCCCAGGCGTGACTTTGGCGAGACCATACTTGCCGTGTTCTCGCCTTTGCCGCAAGCGTGGGAAAGCACAAACTCAAGGGTGCTCAATCAACGCACGCCCCAATGAGCCATTGCTGCCATCGCGCCCAGCGCAAACCCCGCCGCGCTGGCGGTCGACAAAAAATTCACCGCGTCGTTGTTCAGCCAGCCGCGCCGTTCCAGCGTTGCTCCCAGCAGGCTGTCGAAGAACAAGCCGAAGACGTCCCGCCCGCAAAACTGATCCAGAACATGCCCAGTCGCCGCGCAGCGCCAGTGTCCCAGCGCCTGCCACCATCCCCGCCGCCGCCATTCCGGCCAGGTGCCGGCCAGGCTGATCGCTCCGTCCGTGCCCGGCTCCACCTGCCGCAGGGTGGTGATCATGCGCGGCCGGCCGCCCAGCACCTGGCCCAATCTCCGAGGAAACCGTATCCGCCGCCGCTTCCGCCAGCGCCGCCAGCCCCACGGCAAACAGGGGCATCGGCGCGAAGGTGGCGCGCGTAAACCAGCCGCTGTCGGTGAGCATGGACTGCACCAGCCCATCGGAGACCAGCGCGGCCACGCCCAGATTCGCCGCCACCTGCGACGCGCTCCGCCCGTGCCGTCCCTCTGCCGTGCCCAGCAGTTCCTTTCGTCTCCGGCCCAGCCGGGTAGCCAGGTAGGTGAGCGCGAAAACGGCAATCACCGGCATCAGCGCCGTCTGCCATGGCATGTAGGGAACCAGGGCTGTGGAAAACATCAGGCTGGCGGTGATGGCTGCCCCGGCAAATGCGGCGCCCGGCGTGGCCGCGCGCAGTTGAAACACCACCAGCGCCAGCAGCAGGCTCACCCCCACCGTCCAGATTGCCACCGGCGGGGCATTCACCGCCCACCAGCGCGTCTGCAGCACCACGCTTGCGCCCACAAAAGGCAGCACCACCAGTAGAACGAACTTCGATTGCCAATACAGCTTCATTTGCGCCACGCACCATCGTACCGTGCGGGCGCAACAGATTTGTAACCCCGGAGCGCTCCGCCCCGATTCCCAGTGCGCCCCGGCCGCGTCTAAAGTTTCAGGCAGCTCCGGCCAGCCTGATGCCAGAACGGCGCCCTTGTTGGCGGCAAAAACTTCCGCCATTTCAAGGGAAAATCACTCTGGGACCCTCCCGGCAGAGCTTGCAGGCGCAGGGAGGATACTCATCCCCCATCCGCCTGATTTACAATCGCTCAGTAAGCAGGAAAGATCTGAATGAGGCTTTTTTCCATGAATTTAGGCCACGCGCGTGCGCGGTTGGTTCAGGCGGGCGCGGTATTTGCGGCTGTCGCCCTGGTTGCCGGTTGCGGCAGTCAATACAGGCCGGTGGTTACGCCCATTAGCCCCAGTGGCCCCCCCGCTCAGCCGTCTTCGCTGGCGGTGGTGGTTTCGGCTCCTTCGCCCACAACCGCCGGTGTCGCTACCGTCATCGACTACTCTGGCGATACGGTGATGGCCACGGCTCCTATCGGCCCCGGCCCCACCAACTTCACCATCGACGAATCAGGGTCTACCGGCTACACCGTCAACACCGATGGCACCCTGACCAATTTCCCTGTTTCCACCAGCCTGCAGGCCAAGAACGTCACCTATACCACCTTGCCGACGACAGCTCAGCCGGTGGGCCTGTTTGCTCCTTCGGCCGGTATGTGGGCTGCCGATCTCGATGGCAACGTCGCCGATGTTATGTCCCTGTCGAGCAGTGGAACCATGGCTTTAAAACTCGCCATTCCCGTGGCGCCCACGCCCGTGGCCATCTATGGTCCTGCCCTCATCGGTACGCGCAACTACTCCATCAGCCTCAACAACTCCAGCACCCCGGCGCTCAGCATCGTTCCGTACTCGGACATGACCTGCAATACGGCGCCCTCGACCGCCACGCAGTTAGGTGAGGCCGATTCGCTGGAAGTCGCCAGCTACACAGTCGCGGCGCGCATTCCCCTGGGCAAATGCCCTGTCTATGCGGTGGAGAGCAGCGACAATAAACGGTTCTTCGTACTCAACCGGGGCAGTGACACCGTCACGGTCATCAACAGCCAGAACAATACGCTGGACGCCTGCACTCCGTTCCTCAACCAGAGTGGCCAGACCGTCACCTGCCATCCCAGCCTGCCCCTGTCGACCACCGCCGTGGCCGCAACAGGCATTACCCCGGCCAACGGAACCAGCGGCATGACCGCCGCCGCCGGCCCGGTTTACGCCGAGTACAACGCCGCCACCAGCCAGTTGGTTGTGGCCGACTACGACGGCGGAACCATCAGCGTCATCGATGTGAGCCTGGACGAATACGGCAACGACAGCCAGACCTTCGGCACCACGTTTACGATTCCCGTCGGCAAGAATCCGGCCAGCGTAACCGTGCTCTACGACGGCAGCCGCGCCTATACGGCCAACCAGACCGACGGCACCGTGACCATCGTGAACCTGACCAGCCATACGGTAGAAAAGACGCTCACCGTCGTGGGCCATCCGCGTACGGTAGTTTCCACTCAGAACTCCAGCTATGGCAAGGTCTATGTGGCCTCGCCAGACAGCCCCTACCTCACCATCATTCAAACCGGTGGCACCAATCCAGACATTGTGGATACCGCCCTTCTGATACCTGGGGGCGGCAACATCGTGGATGTCCGGGTGACCACCCAGAACGGCGCCAGCGGCAACGCCAATATCAACAGCCGCAGGCCCGGCGCGGGCCAGCCCTGCTACTTGCCGGGTTCAGCTGCAGCAGCCACGCTCACCGCCTGCCAGACGCTTCCGTAGCCCACTTCAACAACGAGTCTGAATTGAAA
>CAVZNE010000246.1:0-7733 GCA_963776445.1 Terriglobales bacterium | reverse complement strand
GTCACCCTCAGGCGCCGTATTTCGTAGAACCTAAATCGGCGTCCGACAGCGTTACTCTGAAGAGGATTGGTCTCACAGAGCGATTTCCGATAATACAGGTGCAACGGCCAGTTGTCAAGAGTTTTGAAAAGTTTTTTTATAACTGCTATAGACTTTTCTGTCGACTCTCCCGACCGAACAAGGATTCTAGCAGGTTTTGGGAAATGCGCAAGAGGAAATCTTCATTTTCAATTCATCTTCCGGTTACTCTCCCGGCGGCGATCTGGAATCGCTTCCTCCAGCGCCCTATGGGCCTTCGCCAATTTCAGCTTGCCGCCGCCCGGTCGACGCACTTCCAGCTTCGGCTTCGATTAGTGCACGGCTTGAATGCTCTTACCCAGGCAGTTAAACCCATTATGGCATTTCTTTGATCCTCACTTGCGCCGGTTCGGCCAGGTCGGTGCGGGTCTGGCCCAGGTCCTTCTTGACTCCGCCCACATCGTTCTTCACGCCGCCTACGTCGGTCTTCACATTGGAGACTTCGTTGGAGACGGAACTCACCTGCTGCGCGGTCTGCTTCTGGGCGGATTCGAGGCGGGCGTTGGCGGCGTTCTCGCGGGCAATGATGTCATCGGCGCGCGCATCCATCTGCTTCTGCGTCAACCCCATGGATTTTCCCAGTTCCTGCGTGGCCACTTCGAGGCGGGCGTTGGTCTCGCGCAACTCGGCGGCCATCTTCAGGTTTTGCTGGTTGGCGTCGGCGAGCGCGGTTTCCTGGTGCGACACGCGGCTGCTGACCGTGGCGGTCCAGATCAGGCCGCCCACTCCGGCCAGCAGGGCCACGGCAAGGGCCGCAAGCAATGCGTTGGAATTGGATCGGGGCGTACTTTCAAATTCACTCATGATTTGCCTTTCTCTCTGACGGCCCGTCTTGCGAGCCGTTCTTCGTGTGGTGACGTCCTTCTTTCCCGTTAGACGCCACTTGGGAGGATTGTTTCGGAAACTTCCCGTGTCTTTGCGTAGATTCTGCCGTGAATACCGAGATCTGGAGATTCCGCTCCACACACCTCCAGGCGAGTTTACAGAATATAGAACCCAACCCGCCCATGCTGCTCATGATAGACCTAAACAGCTATCCGTCTGGCGGATGCGCGCCAACCTGAAGTAACCCCCGTCCGTGTGGGGAGATTCGTTGCCTGTTTTTGGCGCAAGCCTGTCAGGGGCGGATCCGAAGACCCATTCTCTCCTCTTTCGTCCCGCACTCCGTGACAACCATGGAAGCGCTAAGCTATAAACATCCTTTACCGCATTTTTGGAGCCGCGCCCCTTTTTATTGGGCCGAGGCCCGCTGTAACCACCGAAAGTCAACGCAAGGGAGGAGTCCGAGGGCTATGGCCACTGCAGTCGCTGGAAAGGGTCTGGAAGGAATTGTTGCAGCGAACTCCGGAATTTGCTGGATTGACGGAGACGCGGGCGTACTGGCCTATCGCGGAATCGATATTCATGAACTGGCGGAGAACTCGACCTTCGAGGAAACCACCTATCTGCTGTGGAACGGCATTCTGCCCAACGAGTTCGCCCTGCGCGAGTTCCAGTCCCAGCTGGCGCTGGCCCGGGGACTCGACTTTCGCATCGTCAGCCTGCTGCGCAGCATTCCCGCCTCGGCCACGCCCATGGAGGTGCTGCGCACGGCGGTCTCCGCGCTCAGCTTTTACGACGCCGACGAGAAAGACAACTCCCACGACGCCAACGTGCGCAAAAGCTACCACATCACCGCGCAGATGGCCATGATCGTGGCCATCTACGACCGGCTGCGCAAGGGGCTTGAGATTGTTCCCCCCGACCGCTCCCTGAACCACGCCGCCAATTTTCTGTGGATGCTGAACGGCGTCAGGCCGTCGGAAACCGCCGTCAAAACGCTGGACATGGCGCTGGTGCTGCACGCCGAGCACGAGTTGAACGCCTCCACCTTTGCCGCACGAGTCATCGCCGCCACCCTGGCCGACATCCATTCAGCCATTACCGGCGCCATCGGCGCGCTCAAAGGCCCCCTGCACGGCGGCGCCAACGAAGGCGTCATGCGCCTGCTCTACGCCATCGACAAGGCGGGCGCCGACCCGGTGGAGTACGTGAAAAACATGCTGGCGGCCAAGCAGAAGATCTCCGGCTTCGGCCACCGCGTCTACAAGACCGAAGACCCCCGCGCCACCCACCTGCGCAAAATGAGCAAGCAGTTGGGCGAGGACGCCGGACAGCCCAAGTGGTACGAGATGTCCAGGGCCATCGAGCTCTACATCAACGCCGACAAAAAGCTGAACGCCAACGTTGATTTCTACTCCGCCTCCACCTACGCCACCCTGGGCATCGACATCGATCTCTATACGCCCATCTTCGCCATCAGCCGCATCGCCGGATGGGCCGCGCACGTCATCGAGCAGTTGGACGACAACCGCCTCATCCGTCCCCGCGCCGAATACATCGGCCCCACCTACCCCGCGCCTTACGTTCCCATGGAGGATCGCGCGTAACGCTCTATCTTGAAGCAAAGGCTGGTGCACAGCGCGCAAATGCCGCCTGTGCACCAGCCTTTTTTTGAATTCGCGTGTAATATCGTCTCGTTCCAGTTACGAAAGGACACGTGCCATGAATCTTGGGATGGATGCCGCGACGTTCACGCTGGCGCACGTCATATTGAGCATGGTAGGCATCTGCTCGGGATTTGCCGTGGCGTTCGGGCTGCTCACCGGCAGACGGCTTCCCTTCTGGACCGCGCTCTTTTTTGCCGCTGCAACGCTGGCCTGCCTGACCGGCTTTCTGTTCCCATTTCGCGGCATGACGCTGAGCCTGGAGATGGAAATCCCCACCCTGGCCGTTCTGATGGTGGCGGCGATTGCGCGGTATCGCCGCGATCTGGCCGGCGCATGGCGGCCCACCTATGTGGTCTGCGTCATGACTGCCCTCTACTTCAGCGTCTTTGTCCTGGTGGAGCAGATCTTCGAAAGGTTACTGCCGCCGACCACCCGGGCGCCGCAGCGGCCTGGGCTGCCTTTGCAGTTGGCGCAGTTGGCCGTCTTTGCGGTTTTCGCCGTGACGACTCATTTTGCCCTGAAGCGCTTCCACAGCACTGCGGACCGCAGGCTCTGACCCAGCCAATCAATTCAATTGAAAAACCGGCTACTGCTTGGCCTTCCAAAGCAGATAGAGCGCCCAGGCCGACAGCGTGCAGTTGTCGCGGATCACCCCGGTACGCATCATCTGTTCGAATTCCTCGACGGGAAAGGAGTGCACCACCAGATCGTGCTCCTCGGCGTCGGGCTCTTTTTCCGTAGCGGTCAGCCCGGTAGCCAGAAACACATGCTGCTTTTGCCGGGTAAAGCCGTAGGCGATCCATAGAGCTCCCAGATAAGTCATCTGGGCGGCATCCAGCCCCATCTCCTCCTTGAGCTCGCCGCGCGCCAGATCCTCGGGGTTCTCTATCTCCATCTCCCATCCGCCCTGGGGCAGTTCCAGCGCCCGCTCCTGAATGGTGTAGCGGAACTGCTCGACCAGCCAGACACGGTCTCCGTCAATGGGCAAAATGATGGCCGACTCATCCTTGTCGACCACCCCATAGATGCCCTTTTCGCCGTTGGAGCGAAGAATCTGGTCCTCCCGCACCCGCATCCAGCGGTTGCGATAGACTTCGCGGCTGGACAGGGTGGTGATGGAACGGCCGGAGGTGTCTGAAACTGGACTCATCGGATCTCCTGGAAACCTGACGTGGATGCCTAACTTCGCTTTTGCATCCCACCCTGATTTTGAAAACGCACGCAAATCCAAGAAAGCCCATCATAGACGGCCCAACAGACTGCCTGGATTAAAAACTTCTTACTCGTCCCGCAGCCGGAATTTGCGCAAGCGTCCGATGAGCGACGCCGGGCCGCTGACAGACAGCCGCACCAGGTTGCCTTCGTACTCCCTGCGATGCACGATCATGCCCGCCTCAATGGCGGCCAGAGCGGCGCCCTCCTGCTGCGGAACCCGAAGCTCGGTGTGAATGACCGGATCGGTGTGCAGCGCCCGGTCGATGGCTGCCAGCAGCGCGTCCATGCCCTCGCCGGTGCGCGCGGAAACGGCAATCTCGCCTCGGGCCGCACACCGCGCCTGAAGCCCCTGCCGTTCGTGTTCGCCCAGCAGGTCGATCTTGTTGAGCACCTCGATGCGCGGCGTATCCAGGGAATCCAGCTCGCCCAGCACCTTTTCCACCTGCGCCTTCTGCTCCTCGCCATAGGTGGAATTGGCATCGCGGATGTGCAGCAGCACCTCGGCCTGCTCCACCTCTTCCAGCGTGGCGCGGAAGCTGGTAACCAGGGTGTGGGGCAGGTTGCGAATAAAGCCGACCGTATCGGACAGCAGAATCTTGCGCCGGCTGGGCAGGTCAATCGCCCGCAGCTTGGGGTCCAGTGTGGCGAACATGCGCGCGGATTGCAGCACCTGCGCGCCCGTCAGTTGATTGAACAGCGTGCTTTTGCCGGCGTTGGTGTAGCCCACCAGGGCCACCGTGGGCACAGGGACCGACTCGCGGCGCTGGCGCTGCTGGTGGCGCACACGCTTCACCGAATCCAGATCCAGCTTCAACTGGTCGATGCGGGCCTGAATCCTGCGCCGGTCCGTCTCCAGCTTGGTCTCGCCGGGGCCGCGGGTGCCGATGCCGCCGCCCAGCTGCGACATGGCCTTGCCTTTGCCTGTCAGCCGCGGCAGCATGTACTGCATCTGCGCCAGCTCCACCTGCAGTTGTCCCTCGCGGGTGCGGGCGTGGCGAGCAAAAATGTCCAGAATCAACTGGGTGCGATCCAGCACGCGGCAGGGCAGCGCGGCTTCGAGATTGCGCAGTTGGGTGGGCGAAAGGTCGTGGTCGAACAGCACCAGGTCGGCTTCGGTAGAAGCGGCGACGCCCTTGATCTCCTCCACTTTGCCAGAGCCGATCAGCGTAGCCGGATCGGGCCGGGCGCGGTTCTGCATGAGCTCGGCAACCACTTCGCCACCGGCGCTGGCGACTAACTCACGAAACTCCGCGAGGGATTCTTCGACGTTCAGGCCGGGAAGTGAACGTCCCGCCGCTGAAGAAGAACCGCTGGGGCGAAGAAGCAGGGCAGAGGAAGCCGTTTCCGGCGCAGCATCGTCCCCGGCCAGGGACTCGGAAGACACCGCCGCCAGCCGCGCGCCCTCGACACCGGCGCGGCTGCTGTGGGAGTGGGACGAAAGGTCCACTCCCACCAGGACTGCCCGTTCCGGCCGACTGCCGGTGGCGCCAGTCCGACTCTCCTCAACTGCCAACGCAGACCGCTCCCTGGGTGCTATCGCTGCTCCATCGCTGCTGCAGCAGCGGCCGGCACGGTCACCGGGGCCGAGCCAATGCCACTGGGCACGGCTGCCGGACGATGCTCGGTGTGCATCACGCTCCGGTTGCTGACCACTGTGGAAATGGCGTGCTTGAAGATCAATTGCTCCTGGCTGTTGTTTTCCAGCAGCACGGAGTACTTGTCAAAAGACCGGATTTTTCCGGTAAGCTTGACGCCGCTGACCAGGTAAATCGTGATGGGGGTTTTATCCTTGCGGACGGTATTCAGGAATGTGTCCTGAATGTTTTGTGCCGGCTTGTTTTCCATTTGCCGATCTCCTACTTTCTTCTTGAGTGATTGAATGCAATTGCACTGCTCTTGCGTGAAAGGTCGGCGGGTACGGCCCGGAAACCCGGATCCGCAAAGCCCCGCAATGTGACAACAACATTATAGCGATTTATCAACCTTTTCAACTGCGGGGCGTTCAGGGCCTGTGCCGCGAGACCGGGAAGTTCTCCCACCATCCTGACTTCGCTCCGTAAATCGCTGTTCTTTGGTTCTAAATTCAATTACCGTAGCGCCCCGGTAAAATCATTTTTTAGCCATCGCGCAGTGGGACGCGACTCGCTCCGCGGCTGCTAACATGATCTCGTGAAAAATACTGCCGCCACACCTCCGAGTTCCGCCCCAACCGCCCAGCCGGTACCCATGCTGGACCTGAAACGCCAATATCGTCCGCTCCACGCAGAACTGCTGGAAGCTGTTGGGCATGTGTTGGAGACGCAGCAATTCATCCTTGGTGAGCCCGTGGCAGCCTTCGAGCGGGCAGCGGAACAGCGCCTGGGCGTAGCTCACGCCATCGGCTGCTCCTCCGGTACCGACGCCTTGTGGCTGGCGCAGTTCGCCGCCGGCATCGGCCCGGGCATGTCCGTGGTCACCACCCCCTTCAGCTTCTTCGCCTCGGTCAGCTCCATCCTGCGCGCCGGCGCAACCGCCGTATTGGCCGACATCGATCCCGCCACCTTCAACCTGAGCCCTTCGGCGGTTGAAAAGCTCCTCGACAGCCCGCGCGGCCAGAACGTGCGCGCCATTCTGCCCGTCCACCTCTACGGCCAGACCGCAGATTTCACGTCCTTTGCCCGCATTGGCAAGGAGCGCAACCTCAAGCTGATTGAGGACGCAGCTCAGGCCTGGGGCGCGGAGTGGCAGGGCGTCAAGGCTGGAGCCCTGGGCGACGCTGCCGCTTTCAGCTTTTATCCCACCAAGAACCTCAGCGCCGCGGGCGACGCCGGCCTGGTCACCAGCAACTCCGACGAAATTGCCGAGCGCGCCCGGATGCTACGCCAGCACGGCATGCGCCGCCGCTACTACCACGACGAAATCGGCTGGAACACGCGCCTCGACGGCTTCCAGGGCGCAATCCTCAACGTCAAGCTCAAGTACATTGCCGGCTGGAACGAGGCCCGGCGCACCGTGGCCCGGCGCTATCGCGCGCTGTTTGCCGCCGCAGGCCTGGTCGAGGCCGGACCCTATCCCGCGCACGGCGTGGTGCTGCCCCATGAGGTTCCCGGCAGCCGCCACGTCTGGCACCAGTACGTCATCCGCACGCCCCGCCGCGATCAGTTGCGGGAGTTCCTCGCCGCGCGCAAGATCGGCTCGGAGATTTACTACCCCGTCCCGCTCCACCTGCAGGAAGCCCTGAAGAGCCTTGGTTACGTCCAGGGCAGCTTCCCTGAAGCCGAGCGCGCAGCGAACGAAGTGCTGGCCCTGCCCATCTTCCCCGAGTTGCGCGAGGACGAGCAGCAGACCGTGGTCGCCGCCATTGCCGAGTTCCTGAGCTAAACCAGGGCTCTTCTTCGCCCCTCAAAAATCTCCGTTTTCCGATCCTTGCGGCTTTTCCTATCGCAAGGATCGGGAAATCACGCTCCTGTTCCCTGTTCCCTACTCCCTACTCCCTGCTTCCATGCCGTAGAATCCCCCTAAGATGAAGTGTCCTTATTGCGGTTTCGGGCAGGATCGGGTGGTGGACTCCAGGGAGAGCAAAGAGGCGGACTCCATCCGGCGACGGCGGGAGTGCGAAAGCTGCAATCGCCGCTTCACCACCTACGAGCGCCTCGACGAAATTCCCTACATGGTGGTCAAAAAAGACGGCCGCCGCGAACGCTTCGACCGCCAAAAAGTGCTGAGCGGCCTGCTGCGCGCCTGCGAAAAGCGGCCCGTGCCTTCCATCCAACTGGAGGCCATCGTGAACGCCGCCGAGACCTTTCTGGTCGACGCGCCGGAACGCGAACGCAGCACCCGCGAAATCGGCGAACTGATCATGGAGCACCTGAAGGGACTGGACACGGTGGCCTACATCCGCTTCGCCTCCGTCTACCGGGACTTCAAGGATGTGCGCGAGTTCAAGGAAGAACTGGAAGAACTGCTGGAAGG
>CAVZNE010000245.1:0-9382 GCA_963776445.1 Terriglobales bacterium | reverse complement strand
GCCCAGGAACTGGCTGCGGATGATGCATCCGCCGCGCCACATCAGCGCGATGCCGCCAATGTTCAGGTTCCAGCCGTTCTCCTTGGCCGCGGCCCGCAGCAGCATGTAGCCCTGCGCGTAGGAGATGATCTTGGAGCAGTAGAGCGCGCGGCGCACATCCTCAATGAATGCGGCGCGGTCGCCAGCGGCGGCTTTCGCCGCCGGTCCCTGCAAGAATCTTCGATGCCTCTACGCGCTCTTCCTTCAGCGCCGACAGGCAGCGCGCGAAAACCGACTCGCCGATCAGCGTTACCGGCTGGCCCAGATCGAGCGCGCTGATTACCGTCCACTTGCCCGTGCCCTTCTGCCCGGCGGTGTCCAGAATCTTGTCCACCATCGGCTGTCCGTCTTCGTCCTTCTTGGCGAAGATCTCGCTGGAGATTTCGATCAGGTAGCTGTCCAGTTCGCCCTTGTTCCACTCGGCAAATACCTCGTGCAGCTCGTCGGCGCTCAGGCCCAGTCCGCGCTTCAGCAGGTCGTAGGCTTCGCCGATCAACTGCATGTCGCCATACTCAATGCCGTTGTGGACCATCTTGACGTAGTGGCCTGCGCCGTTTTCGCCCACCCAGTCGCAGCAGGGCGTTCCATCCTCCACCTTGGCGGAGATGGCCTGGAAGATCTCCTTCACATGCGGCCACGCGGCCGGGTTGCCGCCGGGCATGATCGAAGGGCCGCGGCGTGCGCCCTCCTCGCCGCCCGAAACGCCGGTGCCGATGAACAGAATGCCCTTGCCGGCCAGATCCTTGGTGCGGCGGTTGGTATCGGTAAACAGCGAGTTGCCGCCGTCGATGATGATGTCGCCTGCTTCAAGATGCGGCAGCAGTTGGTCGATCATCTTGTCCACGGTGTCGCCGGCCTTGACCATCAGCATGGCGCGGCGGGGCTTCTTCAGCAGGCTGGTGAACTCCTCAATGGAGTGCGCGCCCACAACCTCGGTCCCCTTGGCTTCGTTGGCGACAAAGTCGTCCACCTTGGAAACGGTGCGGTTGAAAACGGCTACTTTGAATCCGTGGTCGTTCATATTGAGGACAAGATTCTGTCCCATGACGGCGAGGCCGATGAGGCCAATATCACACGATGCGTCTGCCATACGATCTCCTGAATCTCCCTGAGATGATACTGCGAATGGGTGCCGCGTGGGCCCGGAATGACCGTTGCACACGCTTGTTCCCGGCTGACAACTCTCCGTACAGCAGAGTTGTCAGCCGGGAACTGGTCTCTCTACTACCGTTGGATGCGCGCCGAACCGCCCTTGGCGAACGCCCGCACCTGGTCCACAGTGGCCATGGTGGTATCGCCCGGATAGGTGGTCAGCAACGCGCCGTGCGCCCAGCCCAGCTTCACCGACTCTTCCGGCGTTTCGCCCGTCAGCAGGCCGTAGATGAAGCCGGCCGCATAGCCGTCTCCGCCGCCCACGCGGTCAATCACCGTCAGCTCCGCCGTCGGCGCCGTGTAGGTCTTGCCGTCCATCCAGGCCACCGCGCTCCAGCTGTGATGGTTGGTGTTGTGCACCTCGCGCAGCGTCGTGGCCACCACCTTGACCTTGGGATACTTCTTCGTCACCTGGTCGATCATGCCGAAAAAGACGCTCGGGTCCAGCTTCGACTTGGCCGCTACCTCCGGTCCCGGAATTCCCAGGCCCTTCTGCAGGTCCTCTTCGTTGCCCACCAGCACGTCCACGTTCTCCACAATGCTGGCGATGGTCTCCACGGCCTTCTCTGCGCCGCCGGAGATATCCCACAGCTTCTGCCGGTAATTCAAATCGAACGAGGTGATCGCTCCCGCTTCCTTGGCGGCCTTCATCATCTCCGCGGCCAGCGGGGCCGTGGTGGGAGAAAGCGCCGCAAAAATGCCGCCGCAGTGCACCCAGCGCACCCCCTGGGCAAAAATCGCCTTCCAGTCAAAGTCGCCCGGCTTCAGCTTGCCTGCGGCCTCGTTCGAGCGGTTGTAGAAGACTACAGGGGCGCGTACGCCGGCGCCGCGGTCGCTGTAGACCGTCGCCATGTTGGGCCCGGTCACGCCGTCGTGCTTGAAGTGCTTGTAGTAGGGCTTGACGCCCATGGCGCGCACGCGCTCGGCGATCAGGTCGCCGATCGGATAGTCCACCATGGCCGAAGCAACGGCCGTCTTCATGCCAAAGCAGTCCGACAGGTTCGCCGCAACGTTGAACTCGCCGCCGCTCACGTGAATCTGGCACTCGGTTGCCTTGCGGAAGGGGATGATCCCCGTATCGAGCCGGTGCACCAACGCGCCCAGCGACAGAAAATCCAATGCAGCATCCTTGCGGATATTCAACCCATGACTCATCGGTGTCCACTCCTTGTCTTTGGTTCGGAAGCTGAAATTCTATCTTCAAAAAGCCGGAACCGGCATTGGCCCGCTCGTCTCGCCACGCGGCAAGCGGCGCGGAACCGAACACGCGGTCTGACCACAAGGATACACGCGGCACAAGATATTGCCAATATCCGCAGAAAATAAATCGTGGATGCGTCATTGGTGATAATCTTTTCATGTCCGCAAAATGAGCAAAATCATGGGAGTATGCCGTCAATGAGCAGCCTGGGGCAGGAAGAGCCCGATAACGACCGGACCATGAAAGTGGTCGACCACATCCGCGCCCTCATCGAGGATGGCACCCTCCAGCCCGGCGATCGGCTCCCTCCAGAGCGCGAGCTCGCCCAGACCCTCAAAATCAGTCGCGCCAGCCTCCGCACCGGCCTCGGCTACCTGACCGCCATGGGCGTCATGAAGGTGCGGCACGGCGTTGGAACCTTCATCTCCGACGGACCGGCCGAGTTCAGCAAGGCCTCCATGAGCCTCATGGGCGCTTTGCACGGCTTTCAATTCTGGCAGATGTTCGAGGCGCGCCTCATTATGGAAGGCAATCTTGCCGCTTTGGCCGCCGAGCGCGGCAAGGCGGAGCACCACGCCGCCCTGGCCGAAGAAGTGGCCGAGATGTACGCGGTGGCCGATACTCCCGGGGACTTCCTCAAGCATGATGTGCTCTTTCACCGCATCATCGCGCAGGCCTCCGGCAACCCCATCCTCGCCGCCCTCATTGATACCGTCACGTCGGCCATGTATGAACAGCGGAAAGAGACCGTGCAGCGCGCAGACTACCTGCGCGAAATGGCCGAGATGCACCGCGAAATCTTCCGCGCCATCCACACGCGCAATCCGGTCGAGGCCCGCAAACTCATGGAGAGTCACCTGCGCCGAGCAGAAAATGCGCAGAACATGGAGATTCCCGCCCCCGTGCAGAAGCGCTCCGCATCCCGCCGGCCGCAGACTCTGTCTGTCCCCGCAGCCCCCAACTCGGCAGAGTAGAGTCCGCTTCTGCTTCGCAGTGTCCAGCAAAAAAGCCCAACCGTTCCCGGCTGGGCTTTTTCATTCCACGTCGAAGTGAAATCACGCCGCGGTCTCCCTCAGGGCGAATTGCGCCAGATGGTTTTGGACGGCTTTATATGGCCGGGCCAGCGGTGTGCCCGGTGTCCAGCACCTGAAGCAATCTCCGGGCAAAGTCGCTTGGCACGGGAAGCGGGTGATTGGTGCGGTGCACCTGCAATGCCCACCGCGCCTCCTCCACCTGTCGCACCATGGTCCGGGTTTGCGCAAACGATGCGGGCGCAGTTGCGTAGCTGCAACCCTCGTTACTGATCCTGCCTGCTTGCAGTGCTGCCGGAACCTGCCGGTTGCAACGGCATGGCGCAGCATCCGAGGCTAACCCGCAATAACTCTTCATAAAGCGCAGCATCGCCGACCGCGCAAACTGCAGCCGCTTGCGAAACAACTCTGGCGAAATCTCCAGAATCTCCGCAGCCTCCGGCCCTTGCATCTCAAGAATCTCGCCCAGAATGTAGGCCAGGCGATGTTCCCGGTCCAGGCACTGCAACATCCCCATGCTGCACGCGATCTTCACTTCTTCCACCAGCAGCGATTGCTCGGCCTCCGGCAGGGCAGCCGCGCCCAGTCCCCCGGTGATGTCCTCGGCCAACTGTTCGAAGCTCATGTGCAGGCGCTCCACCGCGCTCTTCTTCACGTCCAGAATGTAGTTGACCGCCACGCGGTACGCCCAGGTCTTCAGCTTGCTGCGAAAGTCAAACTGGGAAAGCCGGGTCACGATGCGAATCAGGATTTCCTGCGTTGCATCTTCGGCGTCGTCCCGGTTGCACAGCATCCGCAGCGAGAGGCCATACAGATCGCCCTGTAGCTCGGTGACGAGTTGATTCAGCGCTTCCTTGTCCCCTGCGATTGCCTGCCGTGCTGCATCTTCAAGCGTCATGGTCTTCTCCCGTTTCAGTCCGGCAGCTTTCTTTGTACTCCCTGCCCACCGTTTGGACGATTTGCCGGCAGCGCCTGTGAATCCGGCCGATCCTTGACAACAGTTTCACACTCTTCTCCTCTCCCTCGTCAAAAGTACGAAACAACATCCGCCGCAAGCCGAAAGGGGCGGTTCGAATCCGGACCAACGTCTCAGGTGTGGCCTCTTCGATTGCGGCGAATTGAATCCAGGGAGAAAAACAAGGTGAAGAACGGAAAGAACTACAAAGTATCGTCTATCGGAGAAATCGGCAAGGCAGGACGTGTCACCCTTCACGACGAACTCGGGCTTACCGGCTCCGAGGTGTCGGTCAACGAGTTGCCTGCCGGCGTGAGCGTTCCGTTTGTTCATGCGCACAAGCGGAACGAGGAAGTCTACATCGTTCTCAAGGGCAAGGGGCAGTTCTACATTGACGGCGACGAGTTCGCGGTGGAAGAAGGCAGCGTGTTGCGGCTCGATCCGGCGGCGGCGCGCTGCGTAAAGGCCGATGCCCAATCCCCGCTGCGTTATGTCTGCATTCAAACAGAAGCCGGGAGCCTGGCGGGCTTCACCCAGACGGATGGCGTGCCTGTTGACGTCAAGCCGAGCTGGCTGTAAACGAACCTGAACCCGGACGGCGCGCGTGATTCAGCGAGAAGTGCTTCTCGCCATGATCTCGCGCGCTCCACAACCCTTACGAGAGGAATGCAGCAGTGACCACAGAAGCCAACAAGGCGACGATGCAGCGATTTCTGGAATTCATCAACACGGCGAGCCAAGAGCTGGCCGCGGAGCTGATCGCGCCCGACGCGGTCTTTCATGTTCCGGGCCGCCCAGAGCCAATGAAGGGCCCGGCGGGGTATCTCGCAATCATCGGCATGATGCGCAGCGGCTTCCCCGACATTCAATGGACTCTCGAGGAAACTATTGCCGAAGACGACCGGGTGGCAGCGCGCTTCATGATGCGGGGGACGCACCGGGGCGTGTTTTTTGGCGTCCCGCCCACAGGCAAAAAGATCGAGGTGCAAGCGATGAACTTTTACCGGCTCGTTGGCGGGCAGTTCGTGGAAGAACGCGGCCAGCCGGATATTTTCGGATTGCTTCAGCAAATCGGAGCAGTGCCTGCGTAGGTCGCTGGCTCATCAGGCAATGCGCGCTTATGCTTTGGCGGGTGACCCGGGTCCCGGGGTGTGAGTTCAACCGCTAAAACTAGGTGCCCCAGGTCTCGATTTTGAGACCTGGGAGAGCAGCAAAGCATCTCGTTCGGCCCCGCTTGCCGGCAATTCACCTCCCCTGGCGCACAATGACAGGTGGGAAGAGATTTGCCCGCTACAAAAGTCCGCATTTTGCGCGCATATACCCCCAAATACCCCACCCCCTCCCTCTAATTTGCAGCTCCTGTTATAGCCGTAAATATGCAGATAAGACGCATGGAATGAATAGGATGCATGGTAATTCCGCGCACGCGACGCCCCTCAAAAAGGCCCATTTTTTGCCTGTTTTTAGGCGTTTTTGGTCGTTTTTTGGCCAAAAACACCGCCTTTTGCATCAAAAAAAGCCCAACCGCGAACGGCTGGGCTCTTGTGTTCTGACTGCGGCCAGCGTTTAGGCTCGGCCCGCAAACTCCGACGTTTCCGTGTAGACCTTCAGCTTGTCGCCAATCTGAATGAACAGGGGAACCTTGATTTCCAGGCCTGTCTCCATCTTGGCAAACTTGGTCACGCTGCCGCTGGACGAGTCGCCGCGCACGGCCGGTTCCGTATAGGCAACCTCCAGTTCAACCTGCAACGGCAACTGCAACCCGATGGGATTGCCGTTGTACTTGTGCAGTTGAATAATGGCGCCTTCCACCAGAAAATCCAGCGCGTTACCCAGCATTTCCGCGGAAAGGGTGAGCGTATCGAAGGACTCCTGATCCATGAAGTGGGAGCCATCGCCGTCGCTGTACAGATAGGATGCCTCGACCAGCTCCAGGTCCGGCTCCTTGAAGCGTTCGCCCGCCTTGAAGGTCTTGTCGAAGACCGCGCGGGTGAGCAAGTTGCGCATCTTCAGGCGAACCAGCGTCTGGCCGCCGCGCGCGGTGGGGGTGGAAACTTCCGCATCCAGACAGTAGTACGGAGTGTTTTCAAACTCAAAATACATTTTGCGTTTGACGGTAATTGCTTCAAGCAGTGCAGCCATGGATTCCTCGGAGTCAGTCTCTGAAGCCGAAAATCCCCGTGGGATATTCACCGGCTCCTCGCCAATTATATGGGTTAACGCTCCAGGGAGACAGGCGGAAAATGCCGGCAGGTCACGCTGCAGCAGCTCCGCCGGCTGTTTTACTTATGCGGTCTCGCCTGGGTTCTCCACGGCGAGGCTGCGTTGCATTGAGTGGGCAGAGGTTCTCGTATACTCAACCCATATATGGCGACTCATCTGGACAGAATTCTGGCAGCAACGCGGGTCACAGTGGCGGCAGCCAAGGCGCTTGTGCCGATGGCCGAACTGGAGCGGCAGGCGGCCGCGCACCAACCGCGCGGCTGGGTCGCTGCACTGCGCAAGCGGGCTGAAATCGGTCCAGCCGTCATTGCGGAAATCAAGAAAGCATCGCCCTCCAAGGGGCTGATTCGCGAGGATTTCGACGTGGCCTGGCTGGCCGGACGCTACCTGGCAGGCGGCGCCGCGGCGCTTTCTGTCCTGACCGATGAGCCGTTTTTCCGGGGCAGCCTGCGCAATCTGGAGCTGGCTTCGGCGGCGGTTCCGCTGCCCTGCCTGCGCAAGGATTTTACGGTCGACGAATATCAGATCGCGGAGGCCCGCGCCCACGGCGGCGATGCGGTTCTGCTGATTGTGGCTGCGCTCACCGACGATGAACTCAAGCGTTTTTCCCAGGTTGCCCACGGCTTCGCGCTCGATGTGCTGGTCGAAGTGCATACCGGCGAGGAACTCGACCGCGTTCTCAACGTGCTGGGCGCAACCGGCGCGGACGCCATCGGCGTGAACAGCCGCAATCTCAAAACGTTTGAAGTCAATCTGGAAACCGCGCTCAGTCTGGTCAGCCAGATTCCGGCGGGCGTGGTCAGAGTGGCCGAGAGCGGCATCTCCTCATCCGCGGACCTGGTGCGGCTGCGGGCGGCGGGGTTTGACGCTTTCCTCATCGGCGAAAGCCTGATGCGCCAACAAGATCCCGGTGCGGCGCTGGCCGCGTTGCTGGCCGGAGCTGCCGCATGAGCCTCTGGATCAAAGTCTGCGGCAACACTTCGCTGGAGGACGCATTACTGGCCGTCGAGGCCGGAGCCGATGCCCTGGGCTTTGTGTTTGCGCCCAGTCCGCGGCGGGTGACCGTGGGCCAGGTGGCGGAAATCGTCCCCCATCTTCCGCCCGCCGTGGAGAAGATCGGCGTCTTTGTGGATGCCGCGCTGGAGGAGATCTACACCACTGTGCGCGCCTGCGGGCTGACCGGCGTGCAACTGCACTCCGCGGCCGGCCCCGAACTGCCGCAAAAGCTTCGCGAGCGCTTCGGCCCGCAACTCCTGATTCTGCGCGTGGTGCATTTTGACGTCCGCGCCACAGAATCAATTGAAGAGCAGATTGCCGTCCACGTCCGAAACCCGCATATCCACGCGGTGCTGGTCGACTCGCGCACCGCTACGGCCATCGGCGGCACCGGCGTGACTTTCGATTGGGAACTCGCCAGCAAAACCCTCTTCCAAGACACGGAAGCAGGGAGGCGCCTGATCGCCGCCGGCGGCCTGAACCCGGCCAACGTGGCCGAAGCCATCGCCACCCTGCACCCCTGGGGCGTGGACGTTGCCTCTGGCGTCGAAGCCGAGCCGGGCAAGAAAGACCCCGCCAAAGTGCGGGAGTTTGTGACGCGGGCGCGGGCGGCGGAACACAAGTAGGATCGTTGCCTCCAAGCAAGTCATGAGGCATTTCCCGAAGAATAAATGCCCTATTGCGCATAATGCCCCATGTGGCATAATGGTCGCATGAGCTGGTTGGTCGATTTCCACCCGATCTTCAAGGCAGAGGTTTTACAAACGGCTGATCGGCAAGGCCGACAAGCGATATAGAGAACACCTGGAAACTATCGAGTCAAAGGAGTAGATGCGATGTATAGACCCATTCCGCTTGAGGAAGTGATTGCTGCGATGCCGATTGATGAGCAGGAGGCTGTTGCAAAAAGAGGAGCCGAGTTGGTGGCCAAGGTGAGGCGGCGTATGACCCTTGCCGAACTGCGCAAGGGACGCAAGATCAGTCAGGCAACCGTTGCGGACGCTCTGGGAATTGGCCAGATGCAGATTTCGCGCCTTGAGAAACGCAAGGACCCGCGCCTCTCGACCATGCAGCGCACCGTGGCGGCCATGGGAGGCCAGCTTACGATGATTGCCACCTTCCCGGACCAGGAACCAGTGATCCTCACGTCTCCGCTCAAGGAAAAGACGCGGCGGGTGAAGACGGCCTGATTGAGGGGGGACGCTCTCCCACATCTCAAAAACGAGATGTGGAGCACCCCGCAATCAGCTAACCAACAGATTTGGCAGCAGTTCTACAAAAGCGTTAATTCGACTAGAGGGTTCTGGAATAAGCGTTAACTATAGTGCTCCTTCACTTTACGCTTATTGAGAATCATGCTAGGCTTGACTCCAATATGGAGCCCTTTATCCCTCAGAAACTTCCGTTGGAAGAGGTGGCTTGGGAGCCACTCATTCCGTTAATCGGCAAGGCCAATTGGCAGCTCGCCGAATACAACGGAGTTCTTACCACTCTGCCGAATCCTGAGTTGCTTCTCGCGCCTCTCACCACACAAGAGGCAGTTCTCTCCTCCAAAATCGAGGGGACCCAGGCAACTCTGGGAGAAGTGCTTAAATTTGAGGCTGGTCAGGTACCCGAGCTGGAATCGCGCCGCCAGGATATTCGCGAGATTATGAACTACCGGCGCGCCTTCCGCGAAGCGGAAGAGGAGTTGAGAAAGCGTCCATTTAACCTCAACCTGCTGCTCCGGCTCCACGCCACGCTCCTTGACAGCGTTCGCGGCAGAAATAAAGCTCGTGGGAGCTT
>CAVZNE010000244.1:0-4801 GCA_963776445.1 Terriglobales bacterium | reverse complement strand
AGCCAGATTGCTCTGAAACCTGGAACCCATCCCCACGCCGCAGCAGTTCGCAGCACAGCGCGCCGTTCGCGCTGCAAAAAGCAAATAGCGACGCCGTAGGTGCCAACGCAGGCCCCACCGCAGGTGCCCAGCGCAGGTGCCCTGTGCTAATATCAGCGTCGAGAGTTTAGCTCTTTAGCTCCCCGGAGAGATCAAAGATGGCATACGTCATTGCAGAACCCTGTATCGGCACCAAGGACACCGCCTGTGTAGACGCCTGTCCGGTCGATTGCATCCACCCCAAAAAGGACGAAGACGGCTTCGGCGCCGCCGACCAGTTGTTCATTGACCCGGTCGAGTGCATCGACTGCGGCGCTTGCGTCCCGGCCTGCCCCGTTTCGGCCATCTTTGCGCAGGACGACCTGCCAGAGAAGTGGGCTCACTTTGCCGAGAAAAACGCTACCCATTTCGGCCGGTAATCCGGCCCGCACTTCCCCCTCAGTTGAACGCTTTTCACCACGCGCATCCCGCTCGCCGGGATGCGCGTTCGTTTGTGCGCGCAGGACTACTGGGCACTCCATCCTTGCAACGCTTTACGAGAAAAAGCCGGTCGCAACGACAGAAATGCATCATGTCGTGTGCAAACTATCGTGAGAGTGTCCTGAAAAAGGAACTGGGGATGCCAGGCCGGCGGAATGGCCGGACCTGGGGTCCTTGGAGGACCTGAAAAACTAGTCGAAGCTGGTTGCGTGCTCCAGATCCGTAGCGACATCCTCAACCTGGATGCTCGCCGCCGGACCGGGCACAATGGCAAATCGCCCCTTTTCGACTTCTACAAAATCCACGCTGTCGCCGGTCTTGAGACCGAGCTCTTTGCGAACGTGGAAAGGTAAAGTGATACGGCCGTTGAAGGTGACCATTGCGGTAGGCATGTGGAACCTCTGCGCCAATTGTAACGTGAGTCCCGCCGCCGCCGGAAGTGCGAAGATAGGAATCGCATGAGCGTGCTCACCTCAGAAGCCGTGGTTTTGCGCACCTGGCCGGTCCGCGAGGCCGACCTGATCGTGAGCTTTTTCACGCGCGATTACGGCAAAGTGCGCGGCGTGGCCAAGTCCGCCCTCAAGAGCCGCAAGCGCTTTGGGGGCGCGCTGGAGCCCATGACCGTGGCCCGCGCCTGGTTTGCCGAGCGGCCCCGCCAGGAGCTGGTCCGGCTCGACCAGTTGGAGATCCTCCGCTCGCCGCTCTCCACCCCCATCGATGCCGCCCGCCTCGCCGTGCTCAGCTTTTTTGCCGAAGTGCTGGACGAGGCCCTGCCCGACCACGATCCCCAGGAGACCGTCTTCCGCTTGCTGCTCGCCGTCCTGGAGCAGACCACAGCCGAACAGCCCTGGATGCCGCTGACTTATTTTTCCCTGTGGATGACCCGCCTAATGGGCGTGCTGCCCGACATTGCCCACTGCACCGCCTGCGGCCGCACGCTGCTTCCCGGTGAGGCCAGTTTTGACGCGCTGGACGACGGCCTGTTCTGCCCTTTGCATCGCCGCGGCAGCGCCACCCCGCTCTCCGCCGACTCCTGGCAGTTGGCCCAGCGCATGTTGCGCGCCCCGGCCTCAGCTTTTGCCGCCGAACCCTGGCCCCGCCGCCGCGCCGCGGACCTGCGCCGCTTCACTTTGCAGTCCATCGAACGCCACCTGGAACGCAAGCTGCGCTCGGCCGAAGCACTGGCCCGCCTGGGAGGCTGATAAAATTGCCTCAGTCCCGACTGAGAGAGAATTCCACGTGCCTTCATCCACCGTTTCACCATCTCCGGTTGCACCCTCCGCCAAGCCCACCGCGTTGACTTTTCAGGAGTTGCTGTTCCGCCTCCAGGGTTTTTGGGCGGCCCGCGGCTGCGTCCTTCAGCAGCCCTACGACGTTGAAGTCGGCGCCGGCACCATGGCCCCGGAAACGTTTCTGCGCGTGCAGGGGCCCAAGCCCTACCGCGTCGGTTATGCGCAACCGTCGCGGCGGCCGGCCGACGGGCGCTATGGCGAGAACCCCAACCGCCTGTTCAAGCACACCCAGTTTCAGCTCATCCTGAAACCGCCGCCAGTCAACGTGCAGGAGCTCTATCTGGAGTCGCTTGCGGCGATTGGTATCGACCTCTCGCAGCACGACCTGAAGTTTGAAGAGGACAACTGGGAGTGGCCCGCGGGCGGCGCATGGGGCGTCGGCTGGCAGGTTATGCTGGACGGCCTGGAGATCACCCAGTTCACCTACTTCCAGCAGTGCGGCGGCATCGACCTGGATCCCATCTGCTCCGAGCTGACCTACGGACTGGAGCGCATTGCAGCCTTCCTGCAAGACGTAGACTCCATCTACGACATCGTCTGGGCGCGCGATCCCGAGACCGGCGCGGAAGTCACCTACGGCGACGTGCGCCTGCCCGAAGAGCTGCAATTCTCGGTCTACAACTTTGAAATGGCCGACGTAGCCAAGCTGTGGGAGCACTTCAACCTCTACGAGGCCGAAGCCAAAACCCTGATCGAGCAGGCCAACGCGCTGTTTGCGAATGAAGCCGCAAGCGTAGTCGACAAGCGCCGCTTCCCGCTGCTGGCGACGTATGAACTGGCCCTCAAGTGCTCGCACCTGTTCAACCTTCTCGATGCGCGCGGAGCCATCAGCGTCACCGAGCGGGTGGGCGTCATCGGCCGCATTCGCACCCTGGCCGTCGGCGTGGCCAAAGCCTACGCGTTGCAGCAGGCGGCATAATTTAGCGAGTCAGCGAGTTAGCCGCGCTTCGCGTGTGTTAGCAAGTTAGCGAGAGAGTAATAAGATTATGGCGGATTTTTTGTTGGAGATTGGGCTGGAAGAGGTTCCGGCCCGCATGATTGCCGGAGCAGAAGCCGAACTGGGCAAGCGGGTCAACGACCTGCTCACCCGCGAGCGGCTGCTCGGGCCAAAGGCCAAACTGACCACCTATTCCACCCCGCGCCGTTTGGCTGTGCTGGTTGAGGATGTCCTCGCAGCGCAGGCCGACACCGAGGAGCAGCTCACCGGTCCTTCGTGGAAGGTCGCTTTCAAGGACGGCGCGCCTACCAAGGCCGCCGAGGCCTTTGCCAATAAGGCAGGCGTGGCCGTCGAAGCTCTGGGCAAGGTTGTGAACGCCAAGGGCGAGTACGTCGGCGCGACGGTGAAGCGGCTGGGCCGCGCGGCTTCAGAACTGCTGGCGACCGAACTGCCCAAGGAAGTCCTCGCCCTCTACTGGGCCAAGAATATGTACTGGCGCGCCGCCAAGCCGGAGCGCTTTGTCCGCCCCGTGCGCTGGGTCGTGGCCCTGCTCGATTCCGCCGTTGTGCCGCTTGAAATCGCCGGCATCGCCGCCGGGAACTTGAGCCGCGGCCACCGCATACTGCATGGCGACCACTCCGTGGTTCTAGATTCTCCAAAAAGCTACGTGGAGACCTTGCGCGCGGCCTACGCCGTGGTCGATGTGGCCGAGCGCCGCCAGTCTATCCGCAAGGCTCTGGACGCCGCTACCCGCACCGTTGCCGGCGCGCGCTGGCGCGAAGACGAGCCGCTGGTTGAAACCGTCGTTCACCTCACCGAGTGGCCCAGCGTGGTTCTGGGCACCTTCGAGCAAGAATATCTGACGCTGCCGGAAGAAGTGCTGGTCACCGTCATGCGCGACCACCAGAAATATTTCGCGGTCGAAGACGCGGCGGGCAAGCTGGCCCCGCACTTCCTGGCCGTGCTCAATACCGAAGCCGACGAGCAGGGCCGCGAGATCATCCGCCACGGCAATGCCCGCGTGCTCCGCTCGCGCTTCAAGGACGCCCAGTTCTTCTGGGACTTCGACCAGAAAACGCCGCTCGTGGATCGCGTCGAAAGCCTCAAAAACGTCACCTTCCAGAAGCAGTTGGGCAGCTACCACAAGAAGACGGAAGAAAACCTCGCCGTGGTGCGGCAGTTGGCGGCAACAGTCAAGGCTGCGGGCGTGTCGTTCGACGAGCCAGCGCTTCTGAAAGCGACTGAGTTGGCCAAGACCGATCTGACCACCGAGCTGGTCAAGGAATTCACGGAACTGCAAGGCATCATCGGCGGCCTCTACGCCAAAGCGCAGGGCTTGGGCGATACGGTCGCAAGCGCCATCTACGACCAGTACACGCCCGCCTCGATCGAGGACGCGATTCCCTCCACCGTCGAAGGCCAGTTGCTGGGCCTTGCCGACCGCATCCAGACCATCGTTGCCATGTTCGGCATCGGCTCCGCACCGACCGGATCGAAGGATCCCTTCGCCCTCCGCCGCGCCGCCAACTCCATCGTCAAGATTCTGGCCGAGTCTGGCCTGCCGCTTACTTTGGCCGATGTGGTTAAAGCTGCTGGACCAGAGAATGCCAACAGTGAGCAAGTCGCGGCCTTCCTCCGCGAGCGCCTGCACTTCTACCTGAAGGACGTCCGCGGCTTTGCCTACGACGTGGTCAGCGCGGTTCTAGCTGCCGGTTCCGACGACGTGCGCGACGCCATGGCCCGCGCCGAGGCTCTCACCGCTGCCCGTGAGTCCGCCGACTTCGCCGCCATCTCCGCCGCCTTCAAGCGCATCAAGAACATCCTGCGCCAGGCCGAAGAAAAAGGATTTGCCGTCCAGGCAGCCCCAGGGGTTGTTCTTGCAGCCGAAGCGCAGCAGTTGTTCGACGCGGCCGAAGCCTTGGCTCCCACGGTCGCCAAGCTGCGCGAGCAGCGCGCCTACGGCGAGGCATTGGCAGCCATCGCCACCCTGCGCCCGGTCGTCGATGCCTTCTTTGACAAGGTGATGGTCCTCGACCCCGACGAGAAGATTCGC
>CAVZNE010000243.1:0-6173 GCA_963776445.1 Terriglobales bacterium | reverse complement strand
TGGGCCGCGATCGTCCCGTGATCTGGCTCCACGCCGTCTCCGTGGGCGAGGTGTTGGCCGCCAGCCGCCTGGTGGGCGAACTGGACCGCGCCTTTCCAAACCATCGTCTGGTCATTTCCACCACCACCCGCACCGGGCAAACCCTGGCCCGCGAACGCTTTGGGCGCGACCGGGTCTTCTATTGTCCTCTGGACCTGCCCTGGGCAGTCCGCGCCTACCTGCAAGCCCTCCGGCCCAGGCTGCTCATCCTGGCCGAGACCGAGTTCTGGCCCAATCTGCTCAGCGGCTGCTTTCGCCGTGGAATCCCTGTGGCGGTGGTCAATGCCCGCATCTCCGACCGCTCCTGGCCGCGCTACCGTTTCTTGCGCCGCCTCTGGAAGCCGTTCCTGAGCCGCCTCAGCCGCATTCTTGCCCAGAGCGAAACCGACGCCGAGCGGCTGAAGGCCATCGGCTGCCGCCCCGAGCGAGTCACGGTCGCCGGCAACCTGAAATTCGATGTCCGCGCCGCGCAGCAGGCCGAAGCCACCTGCCAGTTGAAAGCCTTGGCTCCCAGCCTGCGCTTCCTCGTGGCCGGCAGCACGCTGGAAGGCGAAGAAGCGGCGCTTCTCGAAATCTGGGCACGCCTGCTGGCCGCCGATCCCCAGTTGGTCCTGGTCCTGGCCCCCCGGCACCCCGAGCGGTTCGCCGCGGTGGAGGCGCTGCTGGCCAAATCCGGCGTTGCCTGGGTCAAGCGGTCAACCTGGAAGGGGCAGCCGCCCGAGACTCTCAATCCGCTGCATCCCGGCCAAATCGTTCTCCTCGACACCATCGGCGAACTGGCTTCCATCTATTCTCTGGCAGCGGTAGCCTTCGTTGGCGGAAGCGTCATTCCGGCCGGCGGCCACAACCCGCTGGAACCGGCCCAGTTCGGCGTTCCCCTCGTGATGGGTCCCCACTACGCCAACTTCCGCGCCATCACCGACGACCTGCTGGCCCACCACGCCCTCCGCATCGCCGCCAAAGAAGAACTGGCCGCTACCCTGATTGAGCTACTCCAAAACTCCGCCTCGGCCCAAGCCATGGGCCAGCGCGCCAAACAGGTCTTCGACCAGCAGGCCGGAGCCACCGCGCGCTGCGTTGATGCACTGCAAGCGGTGCTTTCCTCCCAAGGCAGCGAGGAGCGCCCCGCATGAAGCTCGCTCCGCGCAATCTGCTTCTGCCGCTCGTCCCGCTTTACCGGCTGGCGCTCACCCTGCGCGAGTTGCGCCTGGGAACGCGGCTTGAGCCGGTCTGCCGCCTGCACTGTCCGGTGGTCAGCATCGGCAACCTCTCCGCCGGGGGAGCGGGCAAAACGCCCACCGTCATCGCCCTGGCCCAGGCGCTCATGCGGCGCGGTTTGCAGGTGGACGTGCTCTCACGCGGCTATGGCCGCGAAAGCCAGCTCCCCGCCCGTGTCGGTCCCGACGGAACCTACGACGAATTCGGCGACGAGCCTCTGCTCATTGCCCGCGAGACGGGCGTGCCGGTCTATGTGGCTCCCCTGCGCTACGAGGCTGGACTGCTGGCCGAGGCCGAAAGCGCCGCCATCTCCCATTCCACGGTCCACCTGCTCGACGACGGTTTTCAGCACCGCCAGCTTTTCCGCGACGTGAACATTCTGCTGATCGATCGGGGCGACTGGCACGACTGGTTGCTGCCCGCCGGCAACCTGCGCGAGCCGCTCCGCGCCGCCCGCCGCGCCACGGTCATGGCGATTCCTGCCGAAGATCCAGATTTCGAGGCCGTTCTCCGCGCCTGGGGCTGGCAGGGCCCCGTCTGGCGGCTCCGTCGCACCATGGAGGTCCCCGCCGTCAACGGCTTGGTTGTCGCCTTCTGCGGCATCGCCCGTCCGGAGCAGTTCTTTGTGGGCCTTGAATCCGCCGGTCTGCACCTCGCCGCCCGCATCGCCTTCCCTGATCATCATCCCTACAGCGCCGCCGACCGGGAGCGTCTGCTCGCCGCTGCCCGCCAGGCGGGAGCCGCCGCCCTCCTCACCACCGAAAAAGACCGTGTCCGCCTCGGCCATCTCGCCGCCGCCGGCCCGCAGACCATCCCGCTCGAGACCGCCGGGCTGCGCGTGGAGATCGAGCACGAAGACGAAGCCATCGACTGGCTGCTGGAGCGGGTGAACCTGGTGCGCAATAGCGCCGCCTCGCGTCAGGGCACGACTTGAAAGGCTGCGGAAAAACGCTGTTTGCACCCGAAAAACTCATGCTTTGTAACAGGGCACGACTTGAGTCGTGCCGTAAATGCTGCAAAGTCAACGTGGGCTTTAGCCCTGAGAGATGTGTTTCGGGTGATTCTCTTGCGGATCTCTCTTTTTCCGTAACCTGCTCAGCCCGATTCCAACCCACCCGCCCCTGTGAGAAAATCAGAGCTTGCAAACCCAGTCCAAGTTTCGCTTGCTCGTGGTCCGGCTCGGCGCCATGGGAGACATTCTGCACGCCCTTCCGGCGGTCACGGCCCTCCGCCAGGCGCATCCCGGCTGGGTCATCGACTGGGTGGTGGAACCCTGCTGGCGGGCGCTGCTCGCCGCGGACGGCAGCACCGGCCGCGGCCCCGCGCAACCCGTCGTCGACCGGCTCCATTTCGCCCCGACCAAGGCCTGGCGCAAAGCTCCTCTGACCCCGCAAACCCTAAGTGAAATCAAGCATTTGCGGCGCGATCTGCGGGCCGGAGCCTACGACGTGGTGATCGACCTGCAAGGCGCAATCCGCTCGGCGGTGGTGGGCCGCATGGCGGGCAGCCGGCGGCGGATCGGCGAGGCCGCTCCGCGTGAGCAGGCCGCCCGCTGGCTGTTCACTGAGCAGGTGCCTACCTTTGGCGCGCACGTCATCGAGCAGGACGTGGAACTGGCCTCCGCCATTGCCGGCGACGATCTGAAACCCGTCCAGCCCTGGCTCCCCGTGGACCCAGCTGCCGAAGCCTGGGCCGACGAACTCTTCTCCGCCAGCACCCAGCCCGCCGCCCTCATCAATCCCGGCGCTGGCTGGGGCGCCAAGCGCTGGCCGGTCGAGCGCTACGCCGCCGTCGCCCAGGGACTCATCGACCGCGGCCTGCGCGTGCTGGTCAACGCCGGTCCCGGCGAGGAACCGCTGGCCGAGGCCATCGTCCAGGGAACCGGCGGCGCGGCCATTCCGCTGCTCGGCTCGCTCAGCCAGTTGATCGCCGTCACCCGCCGGGTCACCCTCACCATTGCTGGAGACACCGGCCCGCTCCATCTGGCCTGCGCGCTCGGCCGGCCGGTGGTGGGCATCTATGGACCCACCGATCCCAGCCGCAACGGCCCCTTCGGCACGCGCTTCAAGGTCCTGCGCAACCCCGAGAGCCGCCGCGACCACACCCGCTACGCCGAGCCCGAGGCTGGCCTGCTCACCATCCAGCCAGATCAGGTACTGCAGGCCGCCGACCAACTGCTCGCCCAGGAGATCGCTTCATGACGCAATCTGACCCTTCACCACACGACTGGATCGCCCGCTGGCAGCGCATCGCCCGCCGCATCCGCGTCCCCTTGGGCTTCCTCACCGCCGCTCTTTACCTCTTCGAGCTGTGGCGGCGCGCTCCCCAGCCCGCCGCCGTGGCCTGGAGCCTGGCCCTGGTCCTTCCCGGCCTCTGGCTGCGCGGCTATGCCGCCGGCTATGTCAAAAAGAACCGCGAACTCACCCAGACCGGCCCTTACGCCCACACCCGCAACCCGCTTTATCTTGGCTCCATGCTCATGGCCGCCGGGTTTGCCGTGGCCCTGCTCAGTTGGCCGGTGGCGCTGGTGCTGGCAGCCGGGTTTGCGGTGATTTACGTCCCGGTCATTGCCTCGGAAGAGCGCTTCCTGCGCGCCACATTCCCCGGATTCGACGACTATTGCCGCCGCGTGCCCCGCCTGATACCGCGTTTGACCCCGGCAAAGCCACAGGGGTCTCCAGCGGTTACCAAAGCCACTGCCGGCAGCTTTTCCCTCGGCCTTTATCGCAAGCACCGCGAGTACAATGCTGCAATAGGAGCCGCACTGCTTTATCTCAGCCTTCTTTTCCTGCGGGTGGCTCTCGCGGCGCTTGTGCACGTCGCGCGCTGAGCGATTTACCCACGGAAATCGTCAAACTACCAAGGAGCCAACCACACCAGTGAAGACGCATACGCACGTAGCAACCTTTTTTTGCGCCCTTGTCCTGGCCGCCGTGGCTCACGGCCAGCAGTCCGTTCCGCTCGCGCCGCCGCGCGCGGGCTTCAGCTTTCCGCAGCGCCAAACCCTCACCTACTCCGTCGACTGGCGCGTCTTTCCCGCCGGAACCGCGGTGCTTCACTTTGAGAACCAGGGCGACCGCGAGCGCATCACCGCCAACGCCGACACCATCGGCGCAATCAACATGCTGTTCCATGTGGGCGACAAATTCCAGTCCACCTTCGACCGCACCAAGGGCTGCACCTACGAGTTCGACAAGCAGATCGTCGAAGGCCGCCGCCAAAACAACTCCACGCAGCGGCTGGAGTACGGCCAGGGCAAATCCGTTCTCGACGAAAAGAATATGGTTTCCGGCCAGACCAAGCACTCTGAGATGCCCATCGGCGGCTGCGTCACCGACCTGCTGACGGGCGTCTTTTACGCCTCCTCGCAGCCCATGGAAGTGGGCCACACCTTTGTCATCCCGGTGGTCGATGCCCTGCGCACCGTCCCGGTGACCATGAAGGTGGAAGGCCGCGAAGAGATCAAAACCACCCTCGGCACCTTCAAAACCCTGCGCGCTCAACCCACCGCCGACGCTGGAGTGGTCAAGAATCGCGGCAACATCTGGATTTGGTACACCGACGACGAGCGCCACCTCCCCGTCCAGATGCGCGCCCGCCTCTTCTGGGGCACCATCACCTTCCGCCTCACCGGCAACGAAAACAAGTAGAACAACCCATATGGTTGGGTGCCCCTGGTCCGGGATCCCCGCGAACAGGTCTTCGTTCGTGGGGTGGAGGTCCCGTTTTTGGAACCAGGGAAAGTAATGGACTCGACAACTTCGGGTGGTGTTTCAAAAGCTCATATCAAAAAAAGAACTGTCATCCTGAGCGAACGGGGCCCCAAGCGCTTTTCAGCTTGGGGGTGGTGAGTCGAAGGATCTGCGGGTGTTTTTCAAAGAACATTTGGGATACCTCACCAGGGTGGGCGAGCATAAACTCCCGTGCCCCATCCATTCGCTTTTGGGGGCGAATGGGTGGGAAAGCACAAACCTTCAGGGCAATTGCATGAACGTCTTGGCTCTACAAGTAGGTTCAGTTCACTGCCAAAGCAGAGGATCAGCTGCGGTCTTCCCGGAGGGAAGACGTGAAAATAGCCCATGGTGGAGCGCAGCGCAACCCTCGGACAGCATCCCGATCGTGCCTCTCGCGCCCCGGAGGGCCGCGCTGAGGCTCTTCCTCGGCACGGATCTACCTTCATGCAATTGCCCTGCATAAACCCCGGTCCCCATCCTCCAATATCCTCCCCGGTGTAAACTTTTCCTTCGTGCGTTCGCGTTTTCCTCCTTCGCCCGAATAGGACCCATACCCATGCAAACACTCTTGCTTTCCGTTGCCTTGATTGCCGCCCTAGCGCCCGTCGCCACCTGCCTTGCCCAGGCGGAACCCGCTCCGCCCAAGCGCCCCATGACCTTTGAGGACATGCAGAAGATGAAGCGCCTTGGCGAAACCGCCGTCTCGCCCGACGGCCGGTGGCTGGTCTACTCCGTCACCACCGTCAGCCTCGACCAGAACAAGAAAACAGCGGAGCTGTTTATTCAGCCCATCGCCGGCGGGGACGCAAAACCGCTCACAGCGGCCAAGCCCGGCGACAGCGGCGTGCAGTTCTCCGCCGATGGCAAGCGCATCCTCTTCCTCAGCAGCCGCGAAGCCGGCCAACAAATATGGCTGGCAGACTTTGACTCGGCCACCGGGACGGCCAGCAATCCGAAGAAGCTGACCACCATCTCCACCGATGCCGACAACGCCCGCTGGTCCCCTGACGGGCGCTCCATCGTCTTCACTTCCTCGGTCTATCCCGACTGCCCGGCCATCACGCCCACTGACGCCACAGGCGACACTTGCAACGCCGGCCGCGACGCCGCTGCGGCTGCCAGCAAGGTCAAGGCGCAAATCTTCACCCACCTGCTCTATCGCCACTGGGACCACTTCACCGG
>CAVZNE010000242.1:0-3405 GCA_963776445.1 Terriglobales bacterium | reverse complement strand
GGATCTGAACGACGAAGGCGAAACCTGGGAAATCATCACCGATCCCGCATTCGCTGGACGCCGTTGCCACAGCCGTCAAGGCCGCCGGCATCGCGATCCTGTCGAGCGAAGTCACCATGCTCGCCTCGACCTATACCAAGCTCGAAGGCAGCGCGGCCAACCAGATGCTTCGTCTGCTCGAAGTTCTGGAAGACTGCGATGACACCCAGAATGTCTACTCCAACTTCGACATGGATGCCGACCAGATGGAACAGGCGGCCGGCTAGTTTCGTCAAGGCATGCAATTAAAAAGGCCGCCCGGTTGTGGCGGCCTTTTTGTGGAGTTCCTGATTTCTCGATTCACGGAAGGGAAGAACGTTGACCCGAACTGTAAAGTGCCTTTTGTTTGTCCTACTGGCGGGCGGCCTGGCCGCAGCCGCCGAAACACCGGCTGACTCCGCCGCGGACGCCGCGCGAGCTGCCGCCAACCCCGTGGCCCAGGTACGCCAGGCCCGGAGCCTCGAGTACGGTCCCTTTGTCAACTGGGGCACGGGCGTGGGCGATCGCTCGGACTACAAGTTCTTCTGGGCCGGCTTCCAGGCGGGCAAGGCGCTGACCCCGGTTCTTCATGCCGGGATTCTGACTGGCCAGTTCGAGTATGGCGTCAACATCATGCCGCTGTGGCAGGCCTACACGCCTGCTCCCCATCTCCAGGCCTATACGTGTGTCGACCGGTTGGGGAATCCTTACAGTTGCAACCTGCCGGTCGGCGGCGGCACTTTCCGCGGCGCCAGCCTGACCCCGGTGATCTTTCGCTGGAATTTCCTCACCCAATCGCGGCGTTTCCAGCCCTGGTTTCAGGGCGCGGGCGGGCTGATTTATACGACACACAAGTTTCCGCCCAATCTGCAGAGTACGGCGACAGTCGACGGGGGCACCAGCGTCTGGAATTTTTCTCCGCAGGGCGGCATCGGATTCCATTACTTCACTCGTCCCAAGCGCTCCATCGATCTGGGCGTGAACGCCGTGCATATCTCCTCGGCCTCGCTGGGCGATCGCAACCCCGGCGTCAACGCCAGCATTCAGGTCCAGGTGGGATACACCTATTGGAAGTGACACGGGGTCCCCGGCGACAGGTCTTCGTCGCTGGGGAGGAGTAGCTATGACAGGGCCGCTCGTCGAGTGCGTTCCCAATTTCTCAGAGGGCGTTAATGTTCGGCACGTCATGGCCATCGTGGCCGCGATGCGTGTGGACGGAGTGCATCTGCTCGACTGGTCCATGGATGGCGATCACAACCGTTCTGTGGTGACCATTGCCGGGGAGCCTGGGGCGGTGGTTGAGGCGGCCGTGCGCGGCGCAGGCAAGGCTGCCGAGTTGATCGACCTCACCCGCCAGGAGGGCGTCCACCCGCGCATCGGATCGGCCGACGTCATTCCCTTTGTGCCCATCTCCGGCATCAAGCTGGAGCAGTGCGCTCTGCTGGCTCGCCAGACGGGCCTCGAAATCTGGCGGCGCTACGGCGTGCCGGTGTTTTTCTATGCGGCTGCGGCGGCGCGTCCTGACCGGGCCAACCTGGAAGACGTGCGCCGCGGCCAGTTCGAAGGCTTGCGCGACGCAGTCCGCCAGGATGCCGCCCGCCGCCCCGACCTGGGCGGTCCCGGCCTGCATCCCACCGCCGGAGCCTGCGCCATTGGCGCGCGCAAGTTCCTGGTGACCTACAACCTGTACTTCGACTCCTCCGACGTTTCCTTGGTGCGCACCATCGCCCGCGAGGTCCGTGCCGCTTCCGGCGGCCTCAAGGGCGTAAGCGCCATGGGCGTTCTGGCCCACGGCCGGACCGAGCTCTCCTTGAACATTACCGACGTCCAGGCGACGCCCATCTCCCAGGTCTATCGCGCCGTGTGCAATGCCGCGCTCCGCTTCAAAACCGCGCCCGTCCAGGGAGAAGTGATCGGACTGATTCCCGAGGCCGCCTGTGAGCGGGATAGCGAGTGGATGCGTCAATTGATTGGGTTCGATGCAGAGACCAAGATTCTGGAGCACCGCCTTGCTGCTCCGCTTGCCTGGCCGGGAGAGGCTTGACCCTTGGGATGTACCGTAATAACCAAGGTTCAAAATGCCCGGCAGGTACAATAACAGTATCGGAATAAGAGCTTCTTTCGAAGAAACCGGCGAGAATGTGCCTCATTGCGAACGATTTAGCTTCGCCAAATTCGAAAAATGCGTTAATCCCGGAGGATGAAAATTGTTCAAGCTTTTTGTGAAGGTTTCGTTTGCGGCCATGCTGCTGGTGGGTGCGGCTGCGGCGCCCGCGGCGCAGTTGTCTACCGACGCCCGTACGGCCATTCCCCACGATGTGCAGCAGTTGGTGGTCCTCGACTACCGCGCCATGCAGAACTCCCCGGCAGCCATGGACTTGAAAGAGCGTGTCATGCCGCCCGAACTCAGGCAGTTTGACGAAGCCCTGCGCAAGTCCGGTCTGAACGACAACCACGATGTGGACCAGTTGGCTTTTGCTCTCTTCCGGCCCACCGGCAGCAACGAAGGCGTGGTCACCCTGGGCATCGCTCAGGGCCAGTTTTCCGTGCAGGACATTATCGCCAACTTCCGCAAACAGCATCTGAAGTCCACACTGTACCGCACCAACAGGATCTATCCGCTCTCCAAGACAGGTATGATGGCTTGCTTTGTCGATCCGTCCACCATGGTCTTCGGCTCCATCGAGGCGGTCCAGAAGGCTCTCGATACCCGCGATGCCGTCGCTCCCGGCCTGTTGACCAACAACTCCATGATGGATGCCATGAAGTCCGTTGATTACGAGTCGCTGTGGAGCATCCTGGATCAGAAGGGCACCCAGACCATGATGCGACAGATTCTCGGCGAAGCGGGTTCGGTGACCGACTTTGAGACCGTGCGCAAGCGCCTCTTGGGCTCCTGGTACGGCATGGACTTCCAGCACGGCGTCAAGTTCAACCTCACCCTCTCCACCGGCGACTCCTTCGCTTCAGCCACTCTCTCTTCGCTCTTGAACGCCGCTTTGGTCCTGCGCAAGATGAGCGGAACTGATGCTGAGAAGCAGGCTCTGGCCGCCACCTCCATCAGTTCCGATTCCGGGAAGCTGTCCATCCACTTTGCCACCTCCGACTCGGAGTTCAACGCCCTGCTGCAGTCACCGCTGTTCCAGAGCATGGTGCGCTGAGAAAACCCGTCTTCGCGCAGATGCAAAGGGCTGGAGGTTGATCCCAACGGGAATCGACCTCCAGCCCTTTCTGCTTGTATTCGAAGAAGTTCTCAGGCCGCTTCACGGTTGCGGCGTCAGCGCGGCATGAAATTCCGCTGTGCCGTCCGGCAGCAGTACAATCTCCAGCCGGCCTTCCTGCCGCTCGGCGACCTCTGGGCCTTGGGCCTTCACCAATTGGCCGTTG
>CAVZNE010000241.1:0-4258 GCA_963776445.1 Terriglobales bacterium | reverse complement strand
TAGTTCTCTGACCGGATGAAGAAGTCCAATTGAGTTCATGCTTTCCCCGGTCTCAAAATCGAGACCGGGGGCACCCGCAGGGAACAGGGAGTAGCGACAAGCACTGGGTGCCCCATCCATGCAGCGTTTTTTGCGGCATGGGTGGGAATACAAGAATCTCTCAAGCGCTCATTTCCAGGAAACCTTGCACCCTGCGAAACATCGACTTCCGCCACCCAACCGCTATGATGGTCCGCAATGGCAAACATACGGGACTTCAACGGAAAATGGGCGCTGGTGACCGGCGCCAGTGCAGGCATTGGCGCAGCCCTGGCGCGGGAACTGGCCAGCCACGGCGCACGGCTCATCCTCACCGCGCGCCGGCGCGACCGGCTTGAGGCTTTGGTCGCCGAACTGGCGGGCAAGGGAACCGAGGTGCGCATTGTTACGGCGGACCTGAACGACCCCGCCGCGCCGCAGCAGCTTTACGATGCCACCGAAGGCGCGGGTCTGCCCGTCGATATCCTCATCAACAACGCCGGCCTCGGCCAGTTCGGCGCATTTTGCAGCAGCCCTGTCGAGCAGGAACTGAGCCAGGTTCGCGTCAACTGCGAAGCCATGGTCCGGCTCTCGCGCCTGTTTGTGCCGCGCATGATGGAGCGAGGCAGCGGGTGGGTGCTGATTCTGGGTTCCACGGCCAGTTTTCAGCCACTTCCGTATTTCGCGACCTATGCGGCTTCCAAGGCCTTCGACCGCTTCTTCGCCCTGGGGCTGGCCAGCGAGGTTGCCCGCTTCGGCGTCAAGGTTACGGTGCTCTGCCCTGGTCCCACGGACAGCGAGTTTTTCGACGTCTCCCGCGCTACTGCCTTCAAAGCGCGCGGCATGCAGGCGGCCCCCGAAGTGGCCCGGCTGGCCGTCTCTGCCCTGGCTCGCGGCAAGCGGATCCTCATTCCCAACTTCAACGGCAGGTTTCTGGCCTGCATGGTCAAGTTTTTGCCCGTCGGCCTGATTACCTATTTTGTGGAGAAAGGCGCGCGCCCTGGTTCGCATTCTGCCTGACCGAGCTTGCGCGTTTGCGCCGTCGAAGTTGAGAATGGCTTGCGAAAGGAATCGATCGAATGAGAATGCATGGAATGAGCAGGGCGGCCGGCGTGTTGCTGCTGGCGGGTTTGGCGGGCGCGGCCTTCGCGTGGGCGCAGGCCAAGGATATCCCCAAGCACGGGCCGGCGGTGGTGCTGTTTGACGGCAAGGACCTGAGCCAGTTCGACACGTTTTTGACCAGCACCGGGCTCAACTCGGACCCCGGCCACGTCTTTCAGGTCGAGAACGGGATCATTCATGTCTCCGGCAAGGAGATGGGCTACATCGTCACCAAACAGGAGTACAAAAACTACTATCTGCGCGCCGAGTTCAAGTGGGGCGAGGGCACCTTTGCGCCGCGCGCCGGCCAGGCCCGCGACAGCGGCATCCTCTATAACATCCAGGGGCCGAACAAGGTGTGGCCGCGCTCGGTCGAGTTCCAGATCAACGAGGGCTGCACGGGCGACTTTTGGATGACCGACGGAGCGGCGCTCACCGGCAAGGACGGCACTCGCCTGACCGGCCCGGCTGGCGGCGGATTGAAGTTCGACCGCTTCAACAAGGGCGAGTTCAAAAATGTCACCGGCTTTCGCGACCCCACCAATGAACTGGAGAAGCCGCACGGCCAGTGGAACGTGGTGGAACTGGTGAACCGCGACGGCCATCTGTGGCAGTACGTGAACGGCAAGCTGGCCAACGAAGGGACCGACGCCTTTCCCTCCAGCGGCAAGATTCTCTTTCAGTCGGAAGGCGCAGAAGTCTTCTTCCGCGACATCAAGCTGTTCCCCCTGAAGTAGGGATTACGGTATGTGACGGCAAGAGCCTGTTTCGAGAGCCGCTTATTTTGAAAGGGCACGGCTTTAGCCGTGCCGGACAGCGGCAAAAACAATTGGTTCTGTATTGAAACACGAAAGGACAGCCATGGACACACCCTCGCAGCACCTGGACCAGGAGTACTTGACCGTTTCGGAGACGGCAAAGTGCTTGAAAACCAGCGAGTTTACCGTGCGGCGCTACATCAAAAAGGGGCTGTTGGACGCCAGCAAGCTCGGCCCCGGAATGTCCGCACACTTCCGCATCTCCACTAGCAGCATCGAGAAGTTGCTCCACTCCAAAGGGGGATTGTGATGCACCCAAACAAAACACCATTCATGGGGTCCTAACCGTGCTTGACGTACCGAGCGATAAAGCTCCATCTGGCGCACGTGGGCATCGAATCATCCTGACCAAACAGGCTGCTGCCAATGCGCTCGACACCCTCAATTGCGGCTTTAGCCGCGGAGGGAAGGCACGTGGTGGAAGAAACATTCCCTCAGGGGCTAAAGCCCGGAATCTCACTTGACCATGCAGCGGCGCGGCTAAAGCCGCGCCCTTTCAAAGCGAACTAGAATTCAGAGCTAATGAGCTTTCTGCAGTCAGATTAGCCCATATTCTTCAGTCCATGAGGCAGTCACCATGAAGATCCATGTTTCGGCCGCGTTGCTGCTGTGCGCGCTGGCCATTCCTGCATTGGCTCAACTGGAAGGCGGCGCCGACCGCATACAGACCCGCGGTCCTGGCCCCGGCGGCATTCCGCAGGCCACCTTTTTTGCCCACCGGCTGGGCACCGACCACGCCGAAGGCATCACCACGCTGGACATGAACGGCGATGGGCTGCCCGACCTGCTCAGCGGGGCCTACTGGTACGAAAATCCCGGCCCCAAGGGTGGCGAATGGAAGCGCCACCAGTACCGCAGTCAGGGCACTTTGAATGAGTTCGCCAACGACTGCGGCGAGTGGACCGTGGACGTGAACCACGACGGCGCGCCCGACGTGGTGACCGCCGGCTGGATGCAGAACGGCATCTGGTGGTACGAGAATCCCAAAAAACTGGGCGCGGAGTGGAAGCGGCACTTCATCACCAACAGCTACGACACCGAGGGCGGCTGGATGGCCGACATCAACGGCGACGGCAAGCCCGACCTGATCTTCTCCCACTACGACCACTCCGGCATTCTGTGGATTGATTTCTCCGGCCCCGAGCCCAAGGTTCATCACGTGGGCGGCCGCGCGGAGGACGGCCACGGCATCGGCGTGGCAGACATTGACGGCGACGGCAAGGCCGACATCCTCACCACGACCGGCTGGTTTCGCCAGATCGACGCCGACAAGGACCAGTGGGAGTGGCACCCGGATTGGCATCTGGGCGACACCGGATTCCCGATTATCGGCTACGACGTGAACAACGACGGCAAGATGGATCTGATTTACGGCCAGGGCCACAGCTACGGACTTTACTGGCTGGAGCAGCAGGTTGATGCGCAGGGGCAGCGCCGCTGGATCAAGCACGCCATCGACGAGTCCTTTTCGCAATCGCACGCTCTCAAAATGGTCGACCTGGACGGCGACGGTGAGCCGGAACTGCTGGTTGGCAAGCGCTACCGCGGCCACTCCGGCCACGACGCCGGCTCCTACGATCCGCTGGTCATCTACTACTACAAGATCAATCGCAAAACCGGTGAGTTTACCCGCTACCCGATTTCGGTCAACGGCACCGCCGGCGCGGGAACGCAGTTCGTCGTCGTCAGGAAGATCATCACCGGCCCTTTCACGCGGTACTGATGCGTGAGCAAGCGGCCCGTTGCCGGGTCTTTGCCGGTGCTGGCGATGGTCAGCTCGCCTTCCGATCTGCAACAGCTTCAAGCGCGTAGGAGGCCGCGCTGCGCTCCGGCCTCCTCCACGATGGCCAGCACCTTGTGCTGCAGATCGCTTTCGCCCATGTAGAACAGCGACTGGCCGGTCATGGCGGAGTATTGGACTCGCTGCTCCTCCGGCACGAAGGCCAGCACCGCATCCATCAGCGAACTCTTGCCCGCCGCCGACGACGACTGCACGATCACCGCCAGCGGCGCGTCCAGATGCCGCGATACCACGCCCAGATAGCCGACGAGTTTATTGGTCTCCTCGCCCACCACGCCGCACCGGGCGAAGTCCTCGACGATCCGGTCGAGCAAGCGCGGATCGCGCAACAGCTCCATCGCCTCGGCCCGCTCCTCGTCGCTCAGCCGGACCTCCGGCTCCTTCGGCGCCAGAGCCGCCTGCTGATCTGCTCGTCCCGCAGCTCTTCCAGCTTCAGCAGCACCCGGCCCAGGTCGCGCCGGATCTCTTCCTTGATGCCCAGCTCCTCGGCGGCTTGTTTGGTGAACGTCATCCGCTGCCG
>CAVZNE010000240.1:0-4506 GCA_963776445.1 Terriglobales bacterium | reverse complement strand
ACGCCTTTCCCGGCTGGCCGGAATACAACGAAATGACTGGCGTCGGCGGCTGGCGCAACCGCAATGAGCAGGCGGGGCCCATGTGGTATTTCAAAGACGGCAAGCTGGCTTCGGATGATTCGCCCGGCGCGGCGGGTTCGCATGGGGCGCGGCTGCCCATTCAGATTGTGGCTCGCCGGCCGGAGCATCCGATCCTGAAAGGTTTGCCGCCGGTGTGGATGCACGTGACCGATGAACTGTACGCCACCCTGCGCGGGCCGGGAAAGAACATGACGGTGCTGGCCACGGCGCACTCCGATCCGGAGAACAAGGGTACCGGCCATGACGAACCGATGCTGATGGTGCTGAGCTACGGGAAGGGGCGGATCTTCCACACCACGCTGGGGCACGACGTGATGGCGCTCAGTTGCGTGGGATTTATGACCACGTTGCAGCGCGGCACGGAGTGGGTGGCCACGGGCAAGGTGACGCAGCCGGTTCCGGCCAGCTTTCCGACGGCCAATACGGTCAGTTACCGCGTGGACCTTGCGGCCATGGACCCGGCATTCAAAAAAGGCATCCTGACCACCGCGACTCCTGCGGACGCGATGGCCAAGCCGGCCGCGGCGCAGAAATAGGCGCAGTCTTCCGGCCCCCGAGATCCCGCTCCCGATTAGGCCTTCAGATTTCGGGGAAGAACTCGAAAAACGCGTCCAGCGAGCGCTTGAGCTGGGCCTCGATCTCCTCGCGCGAGCCCTCGATGGTATGCATGGCGACGTGGGCTTCGTGGCCGTTGGCCAGCTTGAGGGTCGCGTCCTTGATTTCGGTCACTTCGCCCTCGGGGAGTAGCCGCAGTCCGTAGATTAGAGTCAGATTTGCCATGAGCCTCATCTTAAAGAAACGGGCGGCGCTCGAACAGAGCTGTTTTCTGCCCAAGAGCAACTAAAATGAACACGGGAAGACCTATGACAGAGATTCGCGACACCGTTATTCTCGGCTCCGGCTGCGCCGGACTGACTGCAGCCATCTACACCGGCCGCGCCGGACTGAACCCGCTGGTGCTGGAAGGCCACGAACCCGGCGGACAGCTCTCCATCACCACGCTGGTGGAGAACTTTCCCGGCTGGCCGGATGGCATTCAGGGCCCGGCCCTGATCGACAACATGAAGAAGCAGGCGGAGCGGTTCGGCGCGACGTTTCAGCTTGCCCAGTTGAGCAAAGTGGACCTGAACGTGCGCCCGTTCCGGCTCGAAACTTCGGCTGGAGAGATTTGCGCCCGCACGCTGATTGTGGCTTCCGGCGCCAGCGCCCGGTGGCTGGGATTGCCCAGCGAACAGGCGTTGATCGGGCACGGCGTTTCCAGTTGCGCCACCTGCGACGGGTTCTTTTTCCGGGGCAAGGAGATTGCCGTGGTGGGCGGCGGCGACTCGGCCATGGAAGAGGCGCTGTTTTTGACGCGCTTTGCCAGCAAGGTGACGCTGCTGCATCGCCGCGACGCCTTCCGCGCTTCCAAGATCATGCTGGACCGGGCCATCGCGCATCCCAACATCGTGCTGCGCACCAACACCGTCGTGCTGGAAGTGCTGGGCGTGGAAGAGAAGGACGTGAAGGGCCTGAAGTTGCGCGACGTGAAGACCGGCGAAGAGAGCATTTTGCCGGTGAGCGGGCTGTTTCTGGGCATTGGCCACGAGCCCAATACCAGGATGTTCGCCGGCCAGATTGATCTGGATGGGGACGGTTACATCAAGACCACAAACAACGTGCTGACCACGCTGAATGGAACGGTGGTGCCGGGCCTGTTTGCCTGCGGAGACGTGCAGGACCGCCGCTATAGCCAGGCCATTACGGCTGCCGGTTCGGGCTGCATGGCCGCACTGGAAGCGGAGAAGTACCTCGAGGAGCACGGGCATTGAGGCTATCGGAAGCCCAGGTGCGTGCGCAATGACGCAATTGGCAGAAAATCTGGAGCGGCTGGAAGCGGAGATTGCGGCGGCATGCAGTCGCGCTGGCCGGCCGCGCAGTGAAGTCGAACTGATGGCAGTGTCGAAAACCTATCCGGCGGCCACTCTGGCCGAGGCCGCGGCGCTGGGTCTGACGCTGTTCGGCGAAAACCGCGTGCAAGAGTTTGCCGGCAAGACGCCGGAGCTTGTGCCGTTGCGCGCGGGCTCGACAAGCCCAATCCATGTGCATCTGATCGGGCATTTGCAATCCAACAAAGCGCAGCGCGCCGTGGAACTTTTTGATGCAGTGGATTCACTGGATTCAGTCCGGCTGGCCGAGCGGTTGAACGAGGCGGCGGGCAAGTTGGGCAAGCGGCTGCCGGTTTTGATTGAGGTGAAGCTGAGCCCCGAAGAGACCAAGGCGGGGCTGGACCCGGTGTCGGCCGAGGCCGCGCAATTGCTGGAGCGGCTGCCGGAGCTGATTCATTTGCAGCTTCGTGGGTTGATGACCATTGCGCCGTTTGGCGTGCCGGAGGATGAAACCCGTGCTTGCTTCCGCAGCTTAAGCAAGTGGCGCGAACGCTGGACTGCGGCCTATCCGGCACTCGCTTTGGATGTGCTCTCGATGGGCATGAGCGGCGACTTTGCGCTGGCCATTGAAGAAGGCGCGACGCGTATCCGCGTGGGCACGGCGCTGTTTGGCAAGCGCAGCCCGTACACAGGACTGGCCTGATGCTGCGCGCGAATGCAGCCGGCGTAACCTTGGCCGTGCGCGCCCAGCCGGGAGCGAAAAAGACCGCCATCACCGGCGTCTATGGCGAAGGGGCAGAGGCGCAGTTGAAGGTCGCGGTCCATGCGCCCCCTCTCGAAGGCCGCGCCAACCTGGCGCTGATTGCCTTTCTGGCGGAGACCTTCGGTGTGGGGAAAAACTCCGTCGAGCTGATGACCGGCGAGTTATCCCGCAGCAAGGTCTTCTTGTTGCGCGGAGTTACCCTGACGCAGGCGGAAGCTTTGCTTGCTCAGTGGATGTAAGAGATGCTGAATCAGCGAACTTAACTCCCCCGTAAAATGCTGTCATTCTGAGCGGAGCGCAGCGGAGTCGAAGAATCTGCGTATGCTTTTCTGGATGCGCGTTACCGCCGTGCGGCGGCGAAGGCGGCGGCCAGAGCTTCGTCCGGCTCGGGGCGGACGCGAAAGTCGGCATGGGCCTCGGCGAAGAGGATCTTGCGGTCTTTCCCGATGACATAAGTGGCTGGCAGTGGCAACTTCCAGCTTGCTTCGCCGTTGATAAAGGGCAGGTTGACCATGATCGAAGTGTAATAGTCGCGCTGATATTCGGGGACGGTATAGACCAGGCCGAATTTTTCCGCCAGCGCGCAGCCGGGATCGGAGAGCAGAGGGAAGGGAAGCCCGTGCTGGCCGGCCATGAAGTCGCTTTGCCGCTCGGTCTGTGGGCTGATGGCCACCAGCAGGCCGCCGCGCTCGCGAATTTGCCCGTAGAGGCCGCGCCAGGTCTCCAACTCGGTGGAGCAGTAGGAGCACCAGCGGCCGCGAAAGAATTTGACGACCATGGGACCGAGGGCGAGCATGTCCTGGCTGCGCACCAGGCGTCCGTTGGCGTCATTCAGCTCAAACTGCGGTGCCAGCGCGCCGACGGGGAGGATGCGGTCCTCTATGCCGGATTCAAACAACTCGGCTGCCGCTCTCTCTCCCACCGCCAGCCGCTCGGGTTGCACCAGTTTGCGGGTGTTGGCGGTGATCTCGTCGAGTTGGTCTTGAAGAGAGGTCATGGCTACGCCTCGGCGGCGACGCAACGCTTGGGATATTTGCGGGCATAGGCCGGCCAGGAGGCAAGCAGCCCCATATCTCCGGCCTCTTCGCTGTACTGCCAGATGATTTCATCCCAGGGGTCGGTAAGCTCCTGAACCCCAATGTCCACCAGCCATTCTCCAAATTCCTTGCCCCCGAAATCGCCGCTTTCGAGAGCGGCTCTGTGCGGTTCCAGGAACTTCCAGGTCTTTTCGAAATAGCCGGCGATCTCGGTCAGTTCAAGCTCCCGCAAGCCGCTCAGAGTTTCTCCCACGTCGCGCACATCGTGCTGGTTGCCAAAGTGCCAAGCCAGGCTATCCATGGTCATACTGACGTCGAAGTAATAGATGCTCGCCATGGCTCGGAGACCCGGCGGCATGGAACCGAGAATTCGATAGTATTCCTCGGGATCCTCCCGCACTTCTTCGGGAAGCAACCGCTGCAACTCGGCAGCGAGCATGTCGAACAATGCCTTGTCGTCTTCCGCTGCGATGATTTGTTCCACGGTCAGTGCCATCGATCTCCCTACCGCCCGAACTTTTGTTTGCCGCCCAAGCCCATTGCGCCCATGCCGCCGCGCATCATGTTGCGGGCCATGCCGCCTTTGCCCATCTGCTTGAACATCTTGGCCATCTGCGCGTACTGCCGCAAGAGATTGTTGACGTCCTGGATGGTGGTGCCGGAGCCGGCGGCGATGCGCTTGCGGCGCGAGCCGGAGATGATTTCGTGGTTGCGGCGCTCCTTGGGCGTCATCGAATTGATGATGGCTTCAAGGCGC